>NZ_JACGBH010000011.1:0-77845 GCF_020138295.1 Campylobacter sp. Cr9
TACCTTCATATAACGATACACACAATGATGGACAAGCTCATAGCATAACAATTGATGAGAATATATACTATCAATTCAATAATCTAAGTCCATTAGAAAAAATAAATGGCTATGATACAGAGCATGCTCCAGCTATAAAAGGAAGTGCAACTCCTGGAATGGATGTTTTAGTTTATCTAATTAACGACACCACAGGAGAAAAAGTTTATACTCAATTTAAAGTTCCACAAAGCGGTGAGTTTGATATATCACTTGGTGGAGAAGCTGGTAATTCATATCACTATGAAATTTATGAAAGTGTTGAATGCAAGCCAGTAGGAGAGCCAGCTGTAAGCCACTCATTTAATGTAGTAAAACAAAATAGCTTTATAGAATTTGATAAGGGTATTTTAAGTGCTGATGAAGGTCTTAATATTCCTGAGATTAAAAATGAAGCTAATAAAAATGCAGAAAATGAAGTTAAAGTTGATGATATCCTAGATACACAAAAAGATATCTTTAATGAAACAATCAGCCAAGCTGGTAAAGTGCAAGAAGGTTATATTAATATTAGCCTAAGCGCATACGATGTAGCTTCTAAAGAGCTTACACAAATTGATGAATTTAACAAAATTAATCATCACTCTTAATTAACTTAGGGTCTAGCAATAGACTCTAAACTTAAAATTATTAAAATCAATTTCCGAATTCAAATTCTTTTATCTTTTTGATACATTTTGCAGGCACTCCTGCTACCACGCTAAACTCTTCTACATCTTTTGTTACAACCGAACCAGCAGCTATTATAGAGCCTTTGCCTACTTTTACGCCTTGAAGTATGGTTGCATTTCCACACATCATCTTCTATCACTACGCTTTTTAGTATCATATTTGCACGATTTTTGGGCTCTTGCTCGTGATTTATGGTAGCAATCACAACATTATGACCTATTAAGACATTATTTCCTATAAATATCCCGCCTTGGTCTTGAAATTTACACCCGCTATTTATGAAAACATTTTTGCCTATTGTGATATTTTTGCCACAATCTGTATAAAAAGGCGGAAACAACACAAAGCTTTCATCTACATTCTTGCAAATAAGCTTAGAAAAAAGCTTGTTTAGCTCCTTTGGTTCGTGATATTTTGAGTTGATTTTAGCTATGATTTTTAGTGCGGTTTGTGCTTGTTCGTGCATTAGTTTATGCTCACTTGAGTTTGCTTGAATGTATTTCATTTATCTTCCTTTACATAAAACCTTGCGTTTATTTCGCCTTTTCCTAAAAGCTTTTTAAGTTCATCTTCGCTTATATTGATAATCTTGCCAAGCTTAGTAAAGCTCCATGAATTATCATCATAATAAATCACCAAATAATTAGCATTATATAAAATCACATCAAGTGCTTTAGCCTTAAAAAACTTATCGTTTGTGGGAAGTTTCTGACTAAGCTTTCCCACCTTTTCAAACCCACCATAATCACTCATGATTATTTTTTCATCGCCACTTTTTACCAAATCATAAAAAGCCCTTGCAGATGAGTTTTGCTCAAGCTTGATTTTTAGCTCCACATCATTTATCTTTACATAAACAAAACCACTAAACATAAACCAAATTCCTATCAAAACCACACTTCTACAAGCTGTTTTTAAGCACAAAAGCAATCTCATTTGCATCTAATTCCTTATATCCACCATTTAAAATAAAGGTATTTTTCACCACTTCATCTATCAAACTCTCATCTAAAATACCCTTTAAGTTTATACTAAGTCCTAGCTCACACATCCACTCACGCATAGCTTTTAGCCCATTTAAAGCGACCTTTAAATCATCTTCATCATCGCTTACGCCCCAGACATTTATGGCAAATCTTTTAAACTTTGAAACATTATAAGGCAATATATATTCATAATAAGCAAGGCTTATAGCACTTAGGCTTTCTCCATGCGTTGCGTTTGTTACGCCGCCTATTGCTTGACCTATCATATGCACCATCCAATCCCCGCTTTTAGCACAATGAATTAAAGTATTTAGTGCTAAAGTGCTAGCCCATGCTATGTTGCTTCTTGCTTCATAATCATTTGGATTTTTGATAGCTTTTTTGCTAGCAACGATGATTGAACGCATAAGCCCTTCAGCTACATAATCACTCACATTATCAAAATCATCAGAAAAATACTGCTCGCAAATATGATTAAACGCATCATAAATTCCATTTACCATTTGGTATTTACTAAGGGTTAGCGTATATTTTGGATTGATGATTGAAAACTTTGGAAAAACTCTTCTATCTTGAAAAACTTTGCCTATTTTTTGATGAGTTTGCTCGTTTGTAATAACGCTTCCACCATTCATCTCAGAGCCAGTCCCACACATAGTAAGCACACAGCCAAGCGGCACTACATCGCATTTTGGCTCAGATTGATTTATAAAATACTCTTGCCAAAAATCCCCATCATAATTTATACTAGCAGCCAAAGCCTTAGAATAATCACACACCGAGCCACCACCTAAAGCAAGTATAAAATCAGCCTTAAAAGCCCTAGCTATCTTTACTCCCTCTTCAAGCTTTTTTAAAGTTGGATTTGGCATAACATTATCAATATAAGCTATGTTTTTATCTAGTTTTTTTAAAACTTCATTTACTTCATCAAAAATGCCGTTTTTAACTACCGAGCCACAGCCATAAACTAAAACCACATTTTTACCATAGTTTGCAAGCTCTAAAGATAAATTTGCCTTTACTTCATCGCCAAAATATATTTTGGTAGGGTTATGAAATATAAAATTATTTATCATTTTTTTCTCCTTTAAAATGCTTTTGTGATTTTACTTTTAATTTTTAGAAATAGCAAATACTTATAAAGTATAATTAGTTATAAAAATAATTTATATCTAAGGGTTTTTTATGGATATTAAAGTGCTTAAATATTTCGTTGAATCTGCTAGAAAAAACAGCATTAGCAAAGCTGCAAATGAGCTAAACCTAACCCAGCCAACGCTTTCAAGACAGCTAAAGGATCTGGAATTTGAATTAGGATATAAGCTTTTTGTAAGGACAAATTATAATATCGTGCTTACAAAAGAAGGCGAGATTTTATACAAAAGAGCTTGTGATATTTTGGATTTGTTTGATAAGACCAAAAAAGAGTTTGAGAGCCTAAAAGCCTTTAATGGTGGCGATGTTTATATAGGATGTGCTGAAACAATAGGCATTAGCAAGATAGCAAAAGTAGCTAAAAAACTACAAAAACACAATATAAAATTTCATCTTTTTAGTGGAAATTATGAAAGCGTTTTAGAAAAATTAAACAATTCTTTGATTGATTTTGCTGTGATAATTCAAGATTTTAATGTAGATGATTTTAGTTTTGTAGATTTAAAACATAGCGATGATTGGGGGATTTTGGCAAAAAAGAGCTCAAAGCTTTCAAAGTGTGATTTTATAGAGGCTTGGGATTTATTTAATATACCGCTAATTATCTCAAGGCAAGGCTTTACGCAAGAATTACCAGATATTTTAAGACAAAACAAAGATAGGTTAAATGTGGTAGCGACTTATGATTTGCTTTTTAATGCGGCTATGTTTGTAAAGCAGGGTTTAGGCTATGCTTTGTGTATAAATAATCTAATTAATGATGAGCAAATGTGTTTTATACCGCTAAAACCAAAGGTTAGCTCAAATCTAAAACTAATTTATAAAAACGATAAATTATCAAAACCCGCAACAATTTTTTTAAACGAACTTAAAAAATCACTAAAATATAGCAAGTAAGATAAGAAGTATAAAATGAATATTGTTAAGATAAATGACAAAAATGATTTGCTTACAAAACAACTTGTAAAAATCTGGGAAAATTCAGTAAAATCAACTCATGATTTTTGTAACAAAAAGAAATTAAAAACATTAAAACATATGTCCTACAAGCGTTGTGTGAAGTGGAACATTTGCTAGTGATATGATAGGTAAAGGATATGGCAAAAAATTGCTTGATTATGGGATTAGGCATTATTTTATAAATGAATCATGCGTAAATGAGCAAAACCCTTTAGCAAGGGCTTTTTATGAGCATATGGGTTTTGTAATTTATAAAAGAAGTGATTTAAATGAACAAGGAAATCCTTATCCTTTATTGTATATGAAAAGGGCTTAAGGTTTTAACTTTTGTAAATTTCGTTTGTTTGTATTTAGACAAAATAAGTGAAATTTAGATTTTAAATTTTGATTTTGAGTTATTTTGCAAGTAGGTCTGCAAGAATTAAAATATAAAATCCTAAGTGTTTTTATGTTAAGAATTTAAAAGCAAAAAATGGGCTAGATATTTAAATCCTACAGTTAAACATTACTCACTATCCATCTATCTTAAGAATAAGCGATAAGAGTTTTTTAGATATAATTTTCGTTTGTTTATAAAATTTAAGTAGTAATTGATACAATAAATGGTTTAGATATAACTTTTATGGTGTATTGTAGTAATATGGATAAAAAATTAAATGTGATAGATTTATTTTCAGGATGTGGTGGTTTTTCAGAAGGGTTTTTAAAAACAAATCATTTTTTATTTTTAGCCCATGTTGAATGGGAATTGCCAATGGTGCAAACATTGAGAAATAATTTAGTAAAAAGACATAAATATTCTGAAAAACATGCTCTAGAAACTGTTATTCATTTTGATATACAAAAAACTGAAGAACTGATTCATGGAGATTGGTCTAGTGATTTGCTTGATTTTTATGGGAAAACTAACTCTAGCAAAGTTATACAAAAAGGGCTAAATGGTATCTTAGGCGATAAAAAAGTTGATATTATTATCGGTGGTCCTCCTTGTCAAGCATACTCATTAGTAGGAAGAGCTCAAGATAAAAATTCTATGAAAGGTGATTATAGGAATTACCTTTTTGAAAGTTTTGTAAAAATTGTTGATTACTATAAACCAAAGTGTTTTGTTTTTGAAAATGTCCCTGGTATGTTAAGTGCTAAACCAAAAGGTGAGTTAATAATTTATGAAATAATTTCTGCTTTTGAAAAAATAGGATATAAAATTAGGGATTTAGATGGTTTAAAAAAATCTATATTTAACCCTCATGATTTTGGTGTTGCACAAGATAGAAAAAGGGTTATTATTTTTGGCGTATTGCAAGAACATTCTAACAAGATTGATAAATTTTATGAATTATTAGAAACTTATAAAAGTAATGATAAAAAAAATGTTATAGATGTTATTAAAAATCTACCAAAATTTAAACCATTAAAAAAAAGCTATAAACAAGGTAATAAAAATATTTCTCATGAGTTGGTAGGCAAAAAATATATTAATCTGCATAATGCTAGGTACCATAACCAACGAGATATTGAGATATTTAAAGAATGGCTAAAAAATGATATGAACAGTTTTAGCACAGATGAAAAAATACAATTTTATTATGAAAAGACAGGTAAAAAAACTAAACATATTAAATATAGAAACTTATATTGGGACAAGCCGTCACCTACTATTGTTTCACATTTGCAAAAAGATGGTTTGATGTTTATTCACCCTGATATAAACCAATTAAGATCTATTACTGTTTTAGAGGCTGCGTTATTGCAAGATTTTCCTATTGATTATCCTTTTAGCGGCTCTGAGTCTTATTGTTTTAAAATGATAGGAAATGCTGTACCTGTTAATTTATCTAAAAACATTGCTCAAGCTGTTTATGATGTGTTTTATAAAAAACCTATTAAAAATATTTTAATAGCTTGTGAAGAAAGTCAAACAGTATGTAAAGAGTTTAGAAAACTTGGCTTTAATGCTTTTAGTTGTGATATTCAAGAAAGCAGTGGCGGACATCCAGAATGGCATTTTAAAGAAGATATTTTTAAAATTATTGAAAATAAGGGTGGGGTATTAGAAAATGGAAAAACGCATTATATAGATGGAGAGTGGGATTTGATGATAGCTCACCCACCTTGTACTTATTTGGCTGTTAGTGGTGCTAGATGGTATTATCACCCAGATGATAAAGATTTACCATTAGAAGAAAGAAGACCACATCCAAAGTATCCAAATAGAGCAAAAGATAGAAAAGACGCTATTGAGTTTTTTTTAAAATTAGCAAATGCTAACATTAAACATATAGCTGTAGAAAACCCAATAGGTATTATGAGTAGTGAATATAAAAAACCTAGCCAAATAGTTCATCCGTATTTTTTTGGAGATAAGGCATCTAAGGCTACTTGTTTATGGCTTAAAAATTTATCTTTACTAGAGCCAACAAATATGGTTGAAAAGGGTGAATTTATAGAATTAAGCAGTGGAAAAAAGATAGCTAAATGGTATTCCGATGCTTTTACTAAGGCAAAAAGTGAAGATGAAAGAAGAAGGCTTAGAAGCAAGACTTTTCAAGGTATGGCAGAGGCTATGGCAAAACAATGGAGTAAGGATATTGAATGAATATATATTTAAGAAGAATGTTTAAACATGATCAAACTTCAGAAATAAGTGTTATAAGTAATGTTTGTAATAATTTTTTTAACAATAAAAAAGAATTTTATATAAAAGGAAAATATAGTGGATACAAAGCTGAAGTTGAGATAAACACTAAAAATGGTAGAGATCCTAGATTTGGCAAAGAATTTAAACAATTGGTTAGATTAGAATATGAAAGACATGGAAAGAAAGATATAGAAATAGGTGATATTATAGTAATTTATAAAAAAGCAAAAGATGATTATTTATTAGAAGTCATTATTAAAGATTCTCGTGAATATGAAGTGTTAAATACATTTTTTATAGATGGAAAACAACCTGATAGGCATGCTTTGATAGTAACCGATGAAATTGATCAACTACATGATAGCAAACCAATATCAAAACCACACCAAAGAATATTTTTTGGAGCACCAGGAACTGGAAAAAGCTATCTTTTAAATAAAGAAGCTGGGGAATATTTTGGTGATAATTACGAAAGAGTTACATTTCATCCAAATTATTTTTATAGCCATTTTGTAGGTTCTTATAAGCCTTTTCCTAAGATTTTAAAGCTAGAAGATGGAAGTATAAAAAAAGATGAAGATGGCAATATTCAAGAAAGCATAACCTATAAATACATAGAAGGTATCTTGCTAAGAGTACTTTTAAAGGCATTTAAAAACCCAAGTAAAAATTATCTTTTAATTATAGAAGAGATCAATAGAGCTGATGTGGCGGCTGTATTTGGAGATATGTTTCAGTTATTAGATAGAAATGAAAAAGGTTGCAGCGAATACTCAGTAGCAACCTCTAAAGAAATGCAAGAGTTTTTAAAACTTGAGCTTGATGGGTGTTCTGATGATATTAAAATACAATTTGGCGATGAATATGAAAAAATATCATTCCCTAATAATTTTTATATTTGGGCTACTATGAATAGTGCTGATCAAGGTGTAATGCCACTAGATACTGCATTTAAGCGTAGATGGAACTTTGAATATATGGATATCAACTCATCGGTTAATGATGAAAAATTTAAAGAATATTGTTTTAAATCAAGAGATGGATATAAGATAAGGTGGGATGATTTTAGAACAGCGCTAAATGAAAAACTTTTAGAATCAGAAATCCCAGAAGATAAGCTTTTAGGACCTTATTTTGTATCAAAATCGGTTTTAGACATGAAAGACATAAATGAACGCACCAAAATCATCAAAGATAAAGTTTTGATGTATTTGTATGAAGATGTTGTAAAAACTTGTAGAGATGATGTGTTTAGCGAATCTAAGTCTTATTCCATAGTGTGTAATAAATTTAATGAGAGTGTTTTAGAACTTTTTAAACTAAATAGAAAAATAACAGAAGAGCCTATTAAAGCTGATAATGAAGATAATTAATTTACAAGAGTTAAAAAGGTACTCATTTGATGATTTGCTTAGTTTGTTCGGTGTATCAAAAGACAAGCTAAGCGAAATTATTAAAAATCTTTTAGCTTTAGGTGTGGTCAAGTTGGTTGTACAAAATCAACTGCAACAATCTAGCCATAAAAATATATATGCATTTACTTATGTGGGTGTTGTTATGGTGGATAATATATGTTTTGCTGTGTATCCAAAATATTTGCAAAATTATCAAAATGACAATAATCGTAGCATATTAAAAACGCTTATAAAAGTTATTAAAAAATATGAGCATAAAAAACATATTCAAAATTTAGGTAGCTTTGATGAATGTTTTAACTTCAATTTACTTTCTTTTGCGATTAGTTTTATTAAAGATTATGCGACATATGGTTTATATGAGCACAAAAAACAATTTTTTGATCTAAATGGGGATAATGAAATTCATTGGGATAAAACTATGAGTGATACATCGGTGTATTTTTCTAATAATGCTCCTATTTATTTGGATACTTTTAGTATCAATAAAAAAATTAATGAAAGAAATTATTTTACAAGACTGCATGCTGCTATGTTGAGTGAAATTTGCGATAAGCTAGGCGATATTTTGACCTTAGTAGGGTTAAAACATATAAGACTTAGTGATGAAAAGCTTAGTTGCTTTGGTGATACAAACTATATTGTTAAGCAAATTGAACGAGAATTATCTAGACAGTTTGTAACTTATAGGCAAAATACCTTAAAGATGATGAAAAAATATTTATCAAATAGTGATTATGGTATGGGTGGGGAATTTATTTCGTTTGTTGGAACTTCTAGTTTTCATATGGTGTGGGAGGATATTTGTAAAGTGTATTTTGGTGGTAATAAAAAACCAATTGAGCAAAAACCAAAATGGTATATAAATGGAATAGTGTGTGAAAAAGACACTTTAGAGCCCGATATTATTATTGAAAATAAAGATGAAAATACTATAGAAATATATGATGCTAAATATTATGATATAAAGTTTGATGGTAAAACAGTATATCAAAACCCTGGCGTAGGAGATGTGATAAAGCAGTTTTGCTATCAGCTATCTTATGAGAAAACATATAAAGTCATTAAAAATATTTTTGTGTTTCCAAGCGATACTGAAAATAACCAAAATGAAGGCTTTGTGGAGTTTGAGATATTTGAAGGTAAAAAAATACATCTTTTATACCTTTATGACCAAGAAGCATTTGAAAGATATTTAAAATCATAAACAAACGAAATTAATATTTTGAATTATTTAAAAATATGAAAATAAATTCCATAAATTTCGCTTGTTTGGAGTGTGGAATTTATTTTCGTATTTAAGCTTTTTTAGGCTTTTTCTTAGGATTTGGTAGTTCATCATACATTGCTAAAACTATTGTATTTAAAAGCTCGCTATCTTCTTTATCAAACAAAACCATTTTAGTTTTTGCCCCATCGTAGGGTAAAACTAGCGTTGGCTCTTTTATATGATTTAGCACTGATTTTGTGGGTTTTAAAAGTAATTGATTATCAAAAATCCCACCTATGATTTTATCTTTAAAATACAAAGTATATTCGCCAAACATATATTTATAACTTATATCTAACTCTTTAAAAAGCTCCAAAACATACTCCAAATACTCTTTACTACTTGCCATGTAGCCTCCTATTTGTCAAGCTTTTGTGCGATTACACACACATAGCCATCAAAATCTTGCACTACAAATTCTTTTGTGCCGTAAAATGTCTCATAAGTATCTTTTATGATTTTTGCATTTATTTCTTTCATAGCTTTGTAATTTTTATCTAAATCATCAGTTTGCATAAAAAGGGTCAAAGTCGCTTTTAACTCGCCATTAGCAAGGAACGCAAACTCTTCTTTAGCGCTATTTATATCTTGTAGCATTATTTCAGCACCACAGCTTTTCATAGAAGCCCACACCAAGCTGTTTTCATCTTCTATCTTTTGCTCTACGCAAAATCCAAGCCTTTCATAAAATGAAATTGATTTATTTACACTCGTTACAAACAAATTCGGACTTAATTTTTTCATCTTTACTCCTTATAATTTTGTGTATTAAAAGCATTAAATATTTTAATAATTTTTAAAGAATTTGAATTAGGAATTTAATCCTAATTTTTTACATAATAAGTGCAGGTATTTGCATAGATTTTTTTAAGTTCGTGATGATTTGGAACCAAATCAGCATGTCCTGCAAAGAACATTCCGCCTTCATTTAGATTTTTAACAAAATTATCAACTAAACGATATTTATATTCTTCGTTAAAATAAATCATCATATTTCTTGAAAGTATCACATCAAATTTACCTAATTCTAAAAATTTCTTATCAAATACATTCACAACTTCAAATTTAGCATTGGTAAAATATTGACCTTTTAATACATATTCTTCACCTTCTTGCGTGAAGTATTTTTTAATCAAATTATCATTTAGATTATATAAAGAGCGTTTTGAATAAGTTCTTGCTCTTGCTTTTTGAATAATTTCTGCGTTAATATCTATTCCTAATATTGAAATATTATTAATTCCTGCTTCATTTGCTAGCATTAGTATTGAATATACTTCTTCTCCACTTGAGCTTGGAGCACACAAAATCCTTCTTTTGCTAGGTTCTGCTCTTAGAATATAGATTAATTCATTAAGTTGTTTTAATTCTCTATAAAAATAAGTTTCGCATACGGTGATTAAATCAAATAATTCTTGTCTAATAGGTAGATTTAAATCCATTTTGTTAGTTAGGTCTTTAAAATTATCTAAGCCATTGTTTATACAAAATTTTATTAATTTCGGTCTTATTGTTGTTTTTTTAACTTCTAAATCTATTCCACAAACTTGCCTAATCTTTAATAAAAGCATATCAAAATCATAATTATCGTCTTTAAAATCAATTGCCTTTTGTTGGTTATTTTCAATTTCTTTTTTATTTGATAAAAAACTAAACATGATTACCTACCTTTAATAAATGTTACTATTTCTTTTTTTATGTCTTCTATGTCTAGTTGCTTAAGGCTATTATTAAGCTCATAAGCTCTTTTTGGCATACCATAAACTATACAAGATTTCTCGCTTTCTCCTATACATTTAGCACCTTTTTTGTATAGCTCATAAAGTCCTTTAGCACCATCATCTCCAATACCTGTAAGTAAGATTGCTAATATTTCATAATCTTTAGTAAGTTTTACAGCACTATTAAATAATAAATCCACATTAGGGCAAAACGGAAAAACACCATCATTAAATCCTACTCGTAGATTAAAAAATAATTCAGTGTTATACTGACATACATATATTTTTTTATCATCTAAAAAACAAGTTTGTTCTAAAAGAGCTACTTCTGATACGCATTCTTTGTTTAGTTGATTTGCATAACTAGGCAAAAAATTTGCTTGCATATGCTGAGCTATTACTATTGTTGTGTTTTCTAATTCTAAGTCTTGTATTAAGTATTTTATTTGGCTAGGACCGCCTGTGCTAGCTCCTATTAAAATTAGTTTTCGCATTTAAACTTCCTTATAAAATATTGCCAATAAATAGCACCTATTATAAAACAAGAACCAATTAATATCGTAATATAAAATGTGCTTATTTTGTTATCAAATAGCCAACCTGTTAATAATGTTATAAATAATGAAAAACTCATATAAATCATATCAACATATGCAATTACTCTACCATAATATTCTTTATCGCAGTTATTTTGAATAGCTGTATATGTAAATGACCAAATCGTGCTAGTGAAAAATCCTGCAAAAATTAAACCTATAAAAGATACCCAGAAATTAAATTGAAGCAAAGCCCAAGTAATAATTCCTAAGCCTTGTAAAATGAAAAAATAAAACAATCTTTTATTATTTACAATCTTACTTAAGACCAAAGGACCTATTACAAGTGATAAAGCTCTAATCGCATTACTAAGACCAATTATTAGCCCAGCACTCAAAATCTCTTTAAAAAAATAAACTTTATTTAAATAATCATATCCAGCTAAAAAATTAATAAGTGCATCATAAGCAGTAAATCCTATAAAAGCATGTAATAAGATCAAGTGCATTATTTTTTTGTTATTTAAAATATAAAAAAGCCCTTCTTTAGCCATTTTTGTTATGTTTTTGAAATAAAACTTTTCATTTTTTACTTCAATTTTTATAAAGTTTAATAAACTTATTCCTATTAAAAATAAAAAACAATCAAGCAAAAAAGCATTATAAACGCCAAAATAGTGAATAAACACACCAGCTACTGCCATTCCAGTAGTATAAGATATAGCCCAAACTACTGAAAATAATTCATTTGCTAGCTTTAATCTATCTTTATCAAAAATATGTGGCAGTAAGCTCATTTCGGTTTGAAAATAAAGACTAGCAACAGCAAGTCTTATAAAAATTAGTAAAAATAATATAAATATATAACTAGCATCTTTAATAAAAATTAAGAAAAATACAGAAAATAATTCAATGATAATTGAAAGTAACAAGAGTTTTTTTGATTTAAAAGCATCAATTATTATTCCACTAATAGGTGCCATTAAAATAGTAGGCAAGAACGCAAATACAGCAGAAAACGATATAGCCCATTTTTTCATACTTTCGTGATTTATCTCATAACCAAAAATATGCCAATCAAACTTAGAAAAATCAAACTCAATTAGCATAGTATAAACACCAATTTGTGAAAACCACGCACCAAAATAAGTGATAAATTGCACCAAAATAAGAATTTTAAATGTCTTAGAATATTTTAATAATTCAATATAATTTTTCAAGCTATTTCTCCAGCATAACAACAGCCATTGCAATTCCTGCATCATGACTTATACTAAGATGAGCTGATTTTACTCCAAATTTATTAAAAATTTTTTCACTAAATACAATACTAGGTCTATTTTCTTTATTTTTTAATATTTCTATATCATGAAAAGTGCAGTTTTCGCTAATTCCACAGCCTAAAGCTTTGCTTGCTGCTTCTTTTGCTGCATAATATCCTGCTATGGAATTTGGATTATGATTTAGGGTTTTTATTTCGTTTTCAGTAAGGATTTTTTTTAAAAATCTTTCGTTAGATTTTGCTAGGATTTTCTCAACCCTAGCAATATTTACTACATCGCAGCCAATCATCAAGTAATCACAAAATCAGTAAAATAAATGTTTTTAATAAAGCCATCATTTAAAAATTCATTGATTTTATTGATTATTTCTTCTTTTAATCTTTCTTTACCTTTGCCTGTGCTTATTTCTTCTACGCTTTTTGAACTTAAAGTTTCAATTATTTTATCTTTAATAATAGGAATTTTCTTATCAAGTTCAGGTGTTAGAGTTTCTATATTTTGCTCTAGTTCAATTTTGCACTTTAAATATTTAGTCCCACTATCACTTACTAAATTAACCGTAAAAACATCAAGTGGATAAATAACTCCTACATCAGCTGTAACTTCTCCCTTTTTCTTAGCAGGTTTTTTCTCTACTTGTTCAGTTTTTGTTTCTTCAGCCTTTTCTTCATCGCCACTTCCCATTAGTAAAAATATTACTAATCCACCAACAATTAGTACTACTAATAATAAAACAGTTACTAAAATTAATACTAAGCTAGAACCTTTTGACTTTGGTGCTGCTACTTCTTCGTTTTCTGCCATTTATTAACCTTTTTTGATAAATATTTTAAAAAATAATTTTAGCAAAAATTGATTAAACAAGGGATAAGATGAAGAAAATACTTATAATTTTGGTAATAATTATTATTGTTATACTTAGTTTTGTGATTGATATAGATAGTGGTGCTAATCAAAATTTTAGAGTTATTAAGCCTAAAATTATGGATCTTTCTATTAAGGTTGAAGCAGTGGGTAAAGCTTATGCGCCATCGTTAGTAAATGTAGCAACTCTTGCAAATGGTGAAATTAAAGATTTTCGTGTAAAGCTAGGAGATAAGCTTAAAAAAGGTGATATTATTGCTATTTTAGATGATGAAAAGGCTAAAAACGACTTAGCAATAGAAAAGAGCAAATTAACTAGCCTAAAAGATGAATTAGTAGCTGCTGAAGTTTATTTAAACGAGCTTTATACAAAGCTTAAAACTCAAGAGAGTTTATATAATAAAGGTGCAAGCTCAAAGGAAAATTATCTAAGTGCAAAGACTAGCTATTACAATGCAAAAGCAAAACTTAGCTCAATAAAAGCTCAAATAACACAAACAAACGCAAATATTTCTACAATGCAAGAAAGCCTTGATGAAACAATAGTAAAAGCTCCTATAGATGGAACGGTAATTAGCGTATATGCAAGTTTAGGACAGACTATTAACTCAAGACAAAGCTCTCCAACATTAATAAAACTTGCAAATCTTGATGAAATAGAAGTAAGAATGCAAGTATCTCAAAATGACTTAAACCTATTAAAAGTAGGGCAAAAAGTAATTTATACTCCATTAAGTGAAGGCTCAAGCACCAAAGAAGCTATTATAAATAGTATTGATAGTGCTGATGTAAGTGTAATTGATAATGTAAGTTCTAGTGGAGCGGTTTATTATTATGCAAGATACTTTGTAAATAACAATCCTGAATTAAAAATCGGAATAGATGTTCAAAATAATATAGAAATAGATGTAGTAAAAAACGCCTTAACCTTGCCTATAAATTATATTAATAAAGACAATAAAGGCTATTATGTAAATATTAAAGATAACAGCGAAATAGGTTATAAACAAGCTTATATTACCTTAGGTAAGAGTGATAATTTTAATATAGAAATCACAAGTGGTTTAAGTGCTGATGATGAAGTGGTGATTACTAATGATAAAGATAAAAAATCTAAATAAATTTTATGGTAAAACGCAAGTTTTAAAAGATATAAATATTAGTATTCAAAAGGGTGAATTTGTAATATTACTTGGTAAAAGTGGTTCGGGCAAAAGCACCTTGCTTAATATGATAGGCTTAATTGATGAGCCAAATAGTGGCGAATATTCGTTCAATAATACTGATTTATATTCATTAAATAGCGAAGAAAAATCAGCCTTTAGAAGAGATAATTTAGGTTTTATTTTTCAAAGATATAACCTTATGCCATTACAAAGTGTCTTAGAAAATGTAATAATGGGAGCATTATATGCTAAGAAAAATAAAGCAGCAGCAATTAATAAAGCTAAGGCTTTATTAGATAAGCTTGAACTTAGCGAACACATTCACAAAAAAGCAGCTCATTTAAGTGGCGGTCAGCAACAGCGTGTAAGTGTTGCAAGAGCTTTAATAAATGATGCGAATTTTATTTTAGCAGATGAGCCAACGGGAGCGCTTGATAGTGCGAATGGATTAAAACTTATGCAAATTCTAAAAGAATTAAACGATAATGGAGTTGGCATAATATTAGTAACACACGATGAGAGTTTATGTAAATACGCAAGCAGAATAATCAAGATGAAAGACGGCGAAATAATAAGCGATGAAAAATGCAAAGATTTTAATAAAGCTATGCTAAATGATAATAATGAAAATCACGCTAAATTAAAGGATAAAATTATTGCTAGTTTTAGCTTTTTTTCTCAAAATGTAAAGCTTGCATTAAACAACCTTATCACAAATAAATTAAGATCATTTCTAACAATGCTAGGGCTAATCATCGCAACCGCTTCAGTAATTTCAACAATATCGCTTGGAAATGGAGCAAAGGCTGATATTTTAGAAGAGATAAAATCACTTGGAACAAATACTATTATTATTCATAAAGGTTCAAGGTTTGGCGATAGAAACGCAGGTAGGATAAAGGATTTAACATATCAAGATTTAGAGCTTGTTAAAAAACTTGATTATGTAAAAGAAGTAGGAGTTGAAAGCTCTTTAAGTGGCGCTTATGTAACTTATCAAAAAACCGAAGTTGATGTTATAGCTACTGGAGTTTTTGCAAATTTCTTGCAAATTAGCGCTAAAGATATGAAAGAAGGTAGATTTTTTACCGAGCAAGAAGAAAAAGATGCAAAAAATGTATGTGTAATTAGTGAGAATTTAGCAAAAACTTTATTTAAACTAGAAAGTCCGCTTGATAAGATAATTTATCTAAAAGGACAGCCTTTAAGAGTAATTGGAGTGCTTAAAAAAGATAAGCAAGAGCGAGATGGCTTTGATGTTAGAGTATATTTGCCAAACAATACAATAAGCACAAAATTTGATGGGAAAAAATACATAAGACAAATAGTGGTGTTGTTAAATGATGATGTAAATAGCGAATTAGCAGATAGTAGTATAAAGCAGATTTTAGAGATTAAAAAAGGTGTTAATTCAATCCTAACCTTTAATCAAGATGCAATTAAAAAAAGCATTGAAAGCACAACAAATACTTTAGGACTTATGATATTTGGAATAGCATTTATTGCAATGATTGTTGGTGGAATTGGTGTTATGAATATAATGCTAGTAGTTGTAAAAGAACGAACCAAAGAAATAGGCGTAAAGCTAGCAATTGGAGCAAGTCCATCGTATATTAGCACGGGATTTTTGATTGAATCGGTTGTGCTTTGTAGTGTGGCTGCTAGTATTGGTGTGATGATTGCTTTAATGCTTGTTTATGGTATTAATTTGCTTGATGCACCGATTAAGATGATAATTGATAGTGAGGCTATTTTGTTAGGCTTTTTGAGTAGCACTTTAGTTGGTTTATTTTTTGGCTATTTTCCTGCTAAACAAGCTAGTAAATTAATCCCTGCAGTTGCTTTATCAGATGATTAAAATCCTATTTCAAATTCCTTTGGTAATTTTTAGAATTTGAAATAGGAATTAGCTTTATTTAAGTTAAGTAATTTTGTTTAGTAAATTGAATAAAGATTTAAATTAAAAGTTTTAGTATTTTTTAAAATCCTATTTCAAATTCCTGTAAATTTTTTTAGAATTTGAAATAGGAATTAGCTTTATTTTTGTTCGCTGAATTTTGATTGTTTTGCGTTCATAATTCTTACATTAAAGTGCAAATCACTTCCTACAAAATCATCTTTAAATAATCTTTCTTTATTGTTTGTATAAAGCTCGTGGTAATAATAATCAAGCCCAACGCTAGTTGAATACGCTATCCAGTTATATGCTATTTTTTGTCCTAATAAGTCGTTTATATATTCTATTTCTTCATCAATTTCTCCGATTGAGTTAGCGAAATAAAACATTGCTTTTTCGTTTTCTTGACTTAGGTTTAAAAACATTGGATGATAGTTAATTTGTGTGCTAAAGTATTTGCTAGGTCTAACTCCTAAAGCTCTAATTTGTGTTGCTAAAAGAGTAGTTTTAACCAAAGGAATGTTGAAAAATACACTAGAATTATTTAGTTTCCAAGCTTCGTTTAAAACCGAATTTACATTAAGATTTTTCTTCTCTAAAGTCTTAAGAGAAACTAAAGTGCTTTGCTCTTGTATATCTTGAGTTATTTTATTTGCAAGTGGACTTTCATCTTTAAATACTGCTATTTTTCCATTTGAAAAATTGATTAATTTTGCAACTTGTTCTTTATAATCAATACTTCCGAAAGTAAAGTTTGAGCCTACCATATTAAAATCACTGCTTTTTGCTAACGGGTTAAATACCGGGATAGTTGTTATGTTTTTGCTTAAAGTATTTATGCCGTTTTTTTGAAAGCCTGTGATAATTAATGAATAATCTTTTAATTCGTTTAAAATAGGCAATAAATTAGCATCACTTTCATCGCCTGTAAAATAAACTTTCATATAAACATTATCGTTTTGCTTGATTAAATACGCTAGAGCAGGCGAAATTATATTACTTGAATAAGATTTCACTACTTTTTCAGGCATTACGATTGCGATTTTAATCATATTTAATTGATGTTTTTTAGGTAAATCAATATATTCTATTCCGTTTAGTAATTTTGCATAAATATTATTTAATTTTTCATCGTTTGAATCAAATCTTGCAATATAACTAATATAAAGACCTTTATATAATAAGTCTTTTAAGCATTCATCAGAGCATTTTTCTTTTTCAAAATTAATGTAAAAAACTTTAGCTGGGTCTATTTTTACTAATTCTTGTTTTGCAGCTATTAAGTTCATACAAATTAATAGAGCAGTGAGTAGTTTTCTCATACTTCTTCCTTCAATTTTTTTAAGTTATTTATAAATTCTATTTCATAGCTTGGATTCTTTTTAATAAAATAAAAGCTGTAATTTATCAAAATTTTTATTTTTTTACCATTAAGTGTATAAAAAATAATATCTCCAATATTGAAATTTTCTAATTGTAGTATATTTTTTAAATTTTCTCCTAATAAAATTATAATACTAGCTTCACTTTCTATAATTTCGTTTAGTGAATACTGATAGCATTTAGCTAAATTATCCTTTTTATAGTTGTTAGAGCATTTTACTATACTTGAAAAATAAATGTTTTTTATATTTAAATTTAGATTTGATTTTAGTATTAAATCAAGTTCTTTTGCAAAATCTTCGCCTAAGTTGTAATCACTTAGGATAAAAATTTTTGCTTTTTTTGTCTGGTTTTTATAAAAATTTTCTTTTAACTTATATAAATTACATAATTTACAATCATTAATATTATTTATCTTAAAACTTTTATCAATATATAAATCATCGTTATAAAAGGAAAATCCGAATAATTTTAAGTAATTTAAATATGTTTTTTTATCCATAAAATCAATTTTATATAAAAATACTTAAAATTAATTAAGTTATTTGTGATAGAATATGCGTTTAATTTTTTTATTTAAGGAAGAAAAATGCCAAAAAGAACTTATCAACCACACAATACACCTCGTAAGAGAACTCATGGATTTCGTGTAAGAATGAAGACTAAAAATGGTCGCAAAGTAATCAACGCAAGACGCGCTAAAGGTAGAAGAAGATTAGCAATCTAAAAGACTTTTCTAGCATTAATGATTCTAAAGATTTTGCTAGACTTTATAAAAACGGCTCAAAGTGGTTTGCAAAAAACTGCGTGATTTATTATGAGCCTAGTGAGGTTAAAAAACTTGCAGTAATCGCAAGTAAAAAAGTAGGATGTGCAGTTGTAAGAAATAGAACTAAAAGATTATTAAGAGCTCTATTTTTACAACATTATCCTAATTTAAACAGCGGTTATTACATATTTGTAGCAAAAAAAGGTTTTAGTGATTTAAGTTATTTTGAATTAGAAAAGAATATTAAGTGGAGTCTTAAAAGGTTAGGGTGCTTAAGGGAATGAAATGCATAGATATTTAGCTGTTAAGTTAGTTGAATTTTATAGATACTTTTTAAGTCCTTTAAAGCCTAAATCTTGTAGATATTATCCTACTTGCTCTCAATACGCAATTATTCAACTTCAATATAATAATTTTTTTAAAGCTATTTTATTAACATTTCTAAGATTATTAAGGTGTAATCAGTTATTTGTAGGTGGGTTTGATTATCCTACTATAAAGCTTAAAAATAAACCTATAATGATTTTTACAAATCAAAATAAGATACAAAAACTTAAAACTATTTTTGTTCCAAAAGATAAACAATTTTATTATATAGTAAAAGTAATATTCAAATAAAGGACAATTATGTTTGATAATATGACACAACAAAAAAGGCTTATAATAGCGATAGTGTTATCTATGCTATTTTTCATAGGTTATGATTTTTTAATCCCAAAACCAACCCAAACACAAAAACCAGTTCAAAGCGAAGAAATTAGTGTAGCTAACCCTATATCTAATGCTAAGCCATTACAAAGTATGGAAGTAGCAAAAAATGAAAAAATTATAGCTGAAATTATAGGTAAGCACTTTGATGCAAAAATCAATGAAAATGGTGAGATTAGCAATTTTATCTTAAAAGATGAAAGATTTTTAAGCGACAAAAATGAAGCGATTGATTTAATTGATAAGAATGCTAGTTTGTATCCTTTAGCGATTGCGTTTTATGATAGCGAGTTTAATAAAGAGTTTAACAAAATTCCTTTTAGTGCAAATAAAAGCAAATTAAGCGAAGAAGAAGAGCTTGTATTAACCAAAGATGTTAATGGTGTTGTAGTTAGCAAAACTATTAAATTTAAAGAAGATGGTTTTTATCAAGTAAATATTTCTTTTAGTGATAATAAATTAAGAGATTATGTAATAACTCCAGGCGAGCGTCCAAATGTTTTAGCAGATACTTTGACAGTTCATGGGGCTATGATTTATAAAAATGACGATACAAAAACAGACTATGAAGATGGCGATATAAAAGTAAATGATGAAAGAACAGAAAATGATGCTGTTATAGCGGCTTTTTCAGATAGATATTACACAAGTACATTTTATAATTTTGAAAAGCCTTTTAAAGTTGTGTTAAAAAATCATAAAGATTTATCAGTAGGTTATATTGTAGCTAGTGGCAACGAAACTTTTAATGCTTATATAGGGCCAAAAGAGCATAAAATACTTGAGTCAGTAAATGAAAAACTTACAAATGTAGTTGAATATGGTTGGTTTACATTTATTGCTAAGCCTATGTTTGCTTTTTTAAGTTTTATACATTCACATGTAGGTAACTGGGGTTGGTCTATTGTAATTCTTACAATTGTTGTTAGAATTTGTCTTACATATCCGACTTATAAAAGTATGGTTTCAATGCAAAAATTAAAAGTTCTAGCGCCAAAAATTAAAGAAATTCAAGAAAAATACAAAGGCAATCCACAAAAAATGCAAATGCATATGATGGAGCTTTATAAAAAGCATAAAGCAAATCCTTTAGGAGGATGTTTGCCTATCCTAATTCAAATTCCTATATTTTTTGCAATATATAGAGTATTATTAAATGCTATTGAGCTAAAGGCTGCTCCTTGGGCTTTATGGATTAATGACTTAGCTATTCATGATCCATACTATATCTTGCCTATTTATATGGGTGCAACTATGTTCTTACAACAAGTTATAACTCCTATGACTATACAAGATCCAACACAAGCTAAGATTATGAAATTTTTACCATTAATATTTGTAATATTCTTCATTAATTTTCCTGCAGGACTTACATTATATTGGTGCGTAAATAATACATTCTCGTTAGTTCAACAATGGTTTGTAAATAGAATTTTTTCACAAAAAGAAGGAAAGAATGCAAATAATTGATAAAACTTTAGAAGGTGCAATAGATAGAGCAATTAAAGAAACTAATTGCTCTATTAGAGAATTAGAATATGAAATCATTCAGTTGCCAAAGGCTGGTTTTTTAGGATTTTTTAAAAAAGATGCGATTATTGAAGTAAAAGTAAAGAAAAAAATAGAAGCAAGTGTTTTAGAAAATATCAAAAATGATTTAGAAAATATGTTTTGCAATGATTATTTTGATATAAAAGAAATCAAAGTTACTCCAGCTAATGAAAATAGCGTAAATGTTGAATTTATTACTAATTCTTATGAAAGCATAATAGGAAAAGATGCTCATAAATATAAAGCTTTAGATACAATAATCAATCATTTAATTAGTATCAAATATACACTTCATGCAAGAGTTGAGATTTGTGGAGTTTTAGCAAAATTAAGAGAGAATTTAGAAAAGCATTTAATTGAAGTAAAAACTAAAATAAATGAAATCGGAAAAGCACAAACAAGACCACTTGAGACTAGCTTATTAAATCTTGTTTATGAAGAACTATTAAAAGAATTTTCTCATAAAAATATAGTGATAAAAGATAGCTCACAAGGAAGATATATAGCAATTTATGGAGAATTTAAAAAACAATGAATAGCACTATCGTTGCACTTGCTAGTGCTAGTGGAAATGGTGCTATTAGTATTATTAGGCTTAGTGGAGAACAAGCATTACAAATAGCTTCAGGTTTATTAAGCGATAAAAATAGTGATAAACTAAAAAACAATCCTCGTTACGCACATTTTTTTAAATTATTTTATGAAAATGAATTTATAGATGAAGGGATTGTTATATATTTTAAAGCTCCTTTTTCTTTTACTGGAGAAGATTGTGTTGAGTTTCAAATACATGGCGGTTTTACAAATGCACAAAATATATTAATGATTTTAAATAAATTAGGTGCAAGGTTTGCAAGAGCAGGTGAGTTTAGTAAAAGAGCTTGTATGAATAATAAAATGAGTTTAGAAAAAGCTCTTTTAATAAATGAATTAATAGCAGCAAAAAGTGAAAACGCTAGAAAAATTATTTCAAAAAATATTGATGGAGCATTTAAAGAGCTTATTATGAATACTCAAGATGAGCTTATAAAAACATTAGCTTATCTTGAAACTGCCATTGATTATGCTGATGATGATTTGCCATTAGATATTTTAGATAATGCTAAGGCTAAGTTATTAAAAAATGCTAAAGAATTAGAAAATATCGCTGTAAGAAGTGAGAAAAAGCGTGGTTTAATAGAAGGCTTTAATTTAGCAATAATAGGTAAGCCAAATGTAGGTAAAAGCTCATTATTAAATGCATTACTATCATTTAATAGAGCAATTGTAAGTGATATTGCTGGAACTACTAGAGACAGCATTGAAGAATATTTAAATTATCACGGACATTTTATTAAGCTTGTAGATACTGCAGGTATTAGAAAAAGTGATGATTTTATTGAAGAGCTTGGTATTAAAAGAAGTTATGAAGCTATAAATAAGGCTGATATTGTTTTATTTTTAGTTGATGGCTCAAAAGAATGTGATGATGATGAACTAGCTTTATTAGAATATATTAAAAATAGTGATAAAAAATATTTTATAGTTCAAAATAAAAGCGATTTAGAACAAAAAAATTCATTAAACGCTATTAAAATCTCAGCTTTAAATAATGATATTGAAGAGTTAGAAATTAATCTAAAAAATTATTTAAATTCTCAATTAGATAATGAATTAGTCTTAACAAATACTGACTTAATTAGTGCTTTTTATAAGGCAAGTGAGAATATTTATTTTGCTATTGATAATTTTAGCGAGCTTGAGATTTGTGCTTATTATTTAAATGAAAGTTTAAATCAATTAGCAATCTTTGGAAAGAAAACTGGCAGTGATGAATTGTTTGATGCTATGTTTTCAGAGTTTTGCTTAGGAAAGTAAAAGTTTATTAAGATTTTTGTGTAAAATTACAGCACCCTAGACAACGCGGGTTTAATATATTCGGTCTAACAGATTTTTTTATGTGATTAAGTTTAAGCAACCGTGTCTGTGATGCAAGAAATTGTGAATTGCAGCCTTTAATGCTTTTCTTCCACTATTTTTTAGGTTCATAAGACCTTGAAATTTAACGCTTGTTTGGGGATATTTCTTAGGGTTTTTAAATGGATATAGAAATTTTAGAAAAGCTTGAAAAAGAAGATAAAAAATTAGCTAGTTTAAATTCAAGAGTTTTAGCACATTTTATTGATACTATTATTTGCAGTCTTCTTATATATTTTTTAATAGTATTCTTTTTTAACGATAATGATATTGAAAAAATTAGATTCGCTATGCAAAATCAAGATATAGAACAAATTAATATTTTCTTATTAAAGATTATGAAGATGTATATTGTGATTAAGTTTTTTTATCTTTCATTGTTTTTTTATATGTATGGTGCGACTTTAGGAAATCTTATTACAAAAACAAAAATTGTAAATTATGAGCATTTAGATTCTCCTAATTTGTTTGAATCTTTAAATAGGGCTTTAGTTTTTATGATTTGCGAAATTTTTCTTAATGGAGTATTGTTTTTATTAGTATTTACTAATAAAACTAGAAGACATTTAGCAGATTTAGCAAGTAAATCGGTGGTAATAAAAGTTGATTAAAAAAATATCTTTTTTGATATTTACTTCGTTTATCTTAAACGCTGAGTTGGTTGAAATCCAATCAAATGAATTAATTAAAAAAAACAATTTTATCTTTTCAGATGATGATTTAATAATGTTTAAAAAGAACTATTTTGCTAGAGCAAATAGTGGTGTTTATAATCCTGATACTAAAGAATTAGAATTATTTGGAGATGTTTTTTTAATAAATAATAATCAAACTTCACTATCAAGCTATGCTAAGATAAATTTAAGCAATTCTTGTGCTAATTTTGATGATTTTTTTATAAGCAATTCTTTTATAGAAGTATGGATGAAGAGTAAAAATAGTGAATATTTAGACAATCAATTCATTGTAAAAAATGCAAGAATTAGTTCTTGTAATGTAGAAAATCCAGAATGGAGTATAGATTTTAAAGAAGGCAGATACGATGTAAAAACTAAAGATTTAGTTTTAAAAGGAATGATTTTAAGATTTAAAAATGTTCCTATTTTTTATATGCCTTATTTTGCAATAAATACTGATGATAGTAGAAAAACTGGCTTTTTAGTTCCAAAGTTTTCTATTAGAAGTAAAGAATCAATCAATTACGAACAGCCGTTTTTTTGGGCTATAAATCATAGAATGGACTTAGAGCTTAGACCACAAATTAGAACAAATAGGGGTTATGGAATATATTCAAATTTTCGCTTTGTAGATAGCCCTTTTTCAAAAGGTAATTTTGGAGCTGGTTATTTTAAAGAATTTAGCACCTATGCACAAAAAGAAGATTTGAAATTTAACGAACATTTTGGCTTTAATGTTCATTATGAAAGAGATAAGATTTTTAACGAAAACGAAAATAATCAAGAAGGATTATATTTAGATTTTTTAAGATTAAGCGATATTGATTACCTTAATTTATCAAGCTTTCAGGATAATCATGATGATGCTATTATTACTTCAAAATTAAATTATTTTTATACAAATAATAAAGATTATTATGGAGCTTATATTAAGTATTATCAAGATACTTCAAGTATTAATCAAGACTATACTTTACAAGAAATACCAAATCTTCATTATCATAGATTTTATGATTCGCTTTTTAATAATTATATTAATTACAAGGCTGATTTTACTTATAGTAATTTTTATAGAAGAAAAGGAAGCACATTAGATAGATTTCATTTTTATGTTCCTATTGAGTTTAATAAGGGCTTATTTGATGATTATATAAACTTAGTTTTGAGCGAAGAATTTGAATTAGGAATTAACCTTTATAAAAATTACGAAAAAAACAACGATTATAATTTTAATTCAACTCATACAGCATCAATTTATACAAATTTATTTAAAAAATATGATAATTATTTGCATAATATAAATTTTGGTTTTGGTGCTAGTCTTAGAACAGGCTCTAAAGAAATAGAAAATGAGTTTTTTATCCCTAATACTTACGATGATTTAACTTTTAATATTGAATTATCTCAAATACTTTTTGACAATGAAAACAAAAAACTAAAACATAGCTTAAGTTTAAGAACAGAAGATGCTAAGTTTAATATACTAAATAATCAAATCAAGTATTATTTTAATAATAATTTTTATTTAAATAATACAACAGAATATTCATTCAAAAATTCTAGTTTTGATAGATTTTTCTTAGAAGGTGTTTATGTAAGTAATCCATTTAAGATAAGCTCAGGTTTTTATTACAATAAAATTAATGAAATTTTAGTTAATAATAGGCCTTATGATAGATTTTTAACAAGTAAATTTCAATATGAATTTATAACAAACAATACCATTTATTCTCAAGCTTGGTTTAATCTAAATAATAAAAAATTTGAAAATTACAGCATAGGTTTTACTCATAAAAAACGCTGCATTAATTACTCTTTAGAATTTAAAGAAAGCACAAGCGCAAAATTAACCCAAAACGGAGTAAAGTCAGTAAGAGATAGGGGAGTGTATTTGAAATTTAATCTTTATCCTATCGGTGGGGTTAAATATAATTTTTCTTTAAAAGGAGATGAAAGTTATGATTTTTGATAATCCTTTGCAAGCAGCTAATAAATTTAGTGAAAAATTATTAAAGCACAAGGAATTAGAAGGCCACATAATTATAGGTAATAGTATTAAGAATATTCCTTTTATAGAAACTATTGCAAATGAACTTAATTTATATTATGATATGCTTTTTAACAAAGGCATATATGCTCCAAATAATGAATGTCAAATAGCAAAAATTAGTGAAACAAGAGATATAGTTTATATTCAAGAATTAATTGAAGCATTTTCAATAAGTCAAGATTATATTTTATCAATGAGCACTCTGCTTTATGATGAAGCGATTATGGCAAAAATTGCGAAATTTAGAAAATCCTTACCGCTTAGCAATCTTGCAGGAAAGGATATTTTATTACTAGATCAAGGCTCAAACAGCGGACTTACTATTAATGTTTGTCATAAAAGCTTATTAGGTCTTGGGGTAAGAAGTATAAAATACGCAAGCGCTTTAATAGCGTCTAGTTCTTATGAATATTATGTGGATTTATTTGATAAAGTATATTATTTGGAAAAAATTGAGCATTTTATAGATAAGGATTATTACTATAAGCAATCGCTTGATATTTCAAGTGAATATGCGTGTGAAATTTTAGAGATGAGCAATTATTATTTGCCGTATCAAAAGGAGATTAATGAAAAAAATAATTAAAATAAATGATAAAGAATTAGTATTTGATTTAGATTTAGTTGCAAAACAAGCAAACGCAAGCGTATTAATGACCTGTGGAAAAACTGTTATGCTTGCTAGCGTTGCTAGAGAAGATGATGTTGTTAGCGAAGATTTTTTACCTTTAACAGTTAGCTATGTTGAAAAAACTTATGCAGCAGGCAAAATACCAGGTGGCTTTGTAAAAAGAGAAACAAAACCAAGTGATTACGAAACCCTAACTTCAAGAATAATTGATAGAACCCTAAGACCACTTTTTCCAAAAGGATATTTGCACCCAACTCATATTGTAGTAATGCTACTTTCAGCTGAAGCAAATGTAGATATTCAACCACTTGCACTTTATGCAGCTAGTGCGGCTTTATTTTTAAGCGATATTGAAATATCTTATCCTGCAGTTGGTGTAAGGGTTGCAAAAGATGAAAATGGCTTTGTTCTAAATCCTGATTCAAATTCTTTAGAGCTTTCAAGCCTTGATTTATTTGTAAGTGGGCTAAGAGATGAATTATTAATGATAGAGATGAAAGCAAACGAAACTAATAATTCAATGAATGAGATGAGCGAAGCTGAGTTATTAGAAGCACTTGAATTTGCAAAAAGCAATATTTTAAGCATTAGCAATGATTTTTATAACACATTTAAAGAGTATAAAAAAACTTTTGTATTTAATTATAAAGCAGATAGTGAAAATTTAGCTGTATATGAATATTTAGAGCAAAATTACTTAGATGAAGTAAAAAACGCTATTAATAAAATGGCAAAGAGTGAGCGTGCAAGCGAGCTTAAAGCAATCGCTTTAAAAGTAGCTCAAGATGAAGCATTTATTAATAATGAGTGGAGCGAGGCTGAGCTTGATTATGAATTAAATCGCCTTAAAAAACATATAGTAAGAAAGCAGATTTTAACTGAGAAAAGAAGAGCTGATGGAAGAGCTTTAGATGAGGTTCGTCCTATTAGTATTTTAACAAATATATTACCAAATGCTCATGGTTCTTGTCTATTTACAAGAGGTCAAACTCAAGCTTTAGTGGTTTGTACTTTAGGTAGTGATAACGACGCACAAGCAATTGAAATGCTAACTAACAAAAGCACTACTTATGATAAGTTTATGTTTAATTACAATTTCCCAGGATTTTGCGTAGGCGAAGCAAGTGCTTTAAAAGCACCTTCAAGAAGAGAATTAGGTCATGGTAACTTAGCAAAGAGAGCCTTAAGCTCATCAGTTAGCAAAGATTACGCTCATACAATTAGATTAGTTTCAGAAATCTTAGAAAGTAACGGAAGTAGCTCAATGGCAAGTGTTTGCGGTGGCTCACTTGCACTAAGAGCTGCAGCAGTTCCTAGTAAAAAACTTGTAGCTGGAGTTGCAATGGGTCTTATTATTGAAGGTGATGAATATGCAGTATTAACCGATATTATGGGACTTGAAGATCATGATGGGGATATGGATTTTAAAGTAGCTGGAAGTGCTGATGGAATTACAGCAATGCAAATGGATATTAAGCTTGGTGGAGTAAGTACAAAGATTTTAACCGAAGCACTTGAAGCTGCTAGAAAAGGAAGATTACATATCCTAAATCTAATGGAGGAAGCTAATAAAAATATTGTAATTAATGAAGATGTATTGCCAAAACTTGAGATTTTTAGTGTAAGTGCAAACGATATTCCAGAAATCATCGGTCAAGGTGGAAAAACTATAAAAGAAATCATTGAAAAATACGGCGTTAGCATAGATTTAGATAGAGATAAAAACGAAGTAAAAATCAGTGGTCAAGAAGTAAAAGCTGCTAAAGAATATATATTAAACGAAGTTTTAAAGCCTAAATCAAAGGGCAAAAAGCAAGCTGCTAAAATAGAATTTGAAATAGGAACTAAGCTTAATGGAATTGTTAAAAAAATAGCTAATTTTGGTGTATTTGTAACATTACAAGATGGTGTTGATGGACTTTTACATTCTAACAAAATCAAAGGCAAGAGCTTTAATGAAGGCGATACATTAGAAGTAATCGTAAGCGAAATTAAAGACGGCAAAGTAGGACTTAGTTTAGCTAGCGATGAATGAATTATTTGATGGGATATTATTAGGGCTTGGGGTTTGCGTTCCTTTTGGCCCTGTTAATATTCTCATTTTAAGTTATGCTTTAAAAACTTTTAAAAACGCATTTTCTTTAGGCTTAGGTGCATTTGTAGCTGATTTGCTTTATCTTTTTGTTCTTAGTTTTGGTGTTTTAGAATTTATTAAAAACGATTTATTTTTAGATATTTTAAGTGTATTTGGAAGCTTATTTTTAATTTATCTAGCTTATTTAATGCTAAAACCTGTAAAAAATATAGATATAAAAAACAATTTAGAAAAAACTAATGTTTTTCTTAATTTTATTAAAGGATTTTTTATAAACCTTGCAAATCCTTATGTAATAACATTTTGGTTAAGTGTAGCTAGCTTACTAAGCACTAAACAAAATCCTTTTTATTTATTTATAGGACTTAGTTTTAGCATATTTATTTGGATTTTTTCTCTTTCGTTTTTTGTTTATAAATATACTGACTTTTTTAGCGTTAAGGTATTAAGAATTATAAATATATTATCGGCTTTAATTTTAGTATATTTTGCAGTTACGCTTGTTTTAGGGAGGTTCTTATGATTTTTAAAGAGTGTTTAGAAAAAAGATTTTCTTGTAGAGATTTTATTGATTATGAATTAAGCGAAGATGAGCTTATAAAAATAGTTGAATTAGCAAAATTAAGCCCAAGTGCAACGAATATGCAGCCTGCAAAATTAAGCTTTTTTAGTGGCAATGCACTTATAAAACTTAGTGATGATTTGTTTTTTGCGCTTAATAATGGTTTAAAAAGTCAAGATGTGAAATTATATCCTAATACTTGGTTTGAACCTTATAAAAGCAGAAGATTTGAAACTGGACTTAGGCTTTATGAAGCACTAGGTATTAAGCGTGATGACAAACAAAAACGCTTAGAGCAATGGCATAAAAATTATAAATTTTTTAATGCAAAAAATCTTGCAATTTTACATATTGATAAAGGTTTAAGTGAAGGTTCTTTGCTTGATGCTGGTATATTTTTGGCTAATTTTTTAAATGCAGCGACTTCTTTAGGCTATGATACTTGCGTTTTAGGTAGTGTTGCAGAGTATTGCGACACTATTAGAGCAAATGGAGTAGATGGGATTATAATTTGTGCTATTGCAATAGGTAAAAAAAGCGATGATGTGGTAAATAATTTTAGAACCACAAGAGCAAAAAATGAAGAAATAATTAAATTTATAAAGGAGATAAAATGAGTGTAACAATGGATTTTTGTATTTTTTCAATGAGCGATGATAGTAAAAGCGAAGAAATCGCACCTATAATTGAGTATTTACGCAAGAAAAACATAAAGCACAAATTAGGTGCTATGGGAACTAGCGTTGAGACTGATGATTTAAAAAGTGCTTTAAAAATACTAAATAAAGCAAATAAATTAATTGATAAAAATAGGGTTTATTTAGTGGCAAAGTTTGATATTCATAAAAGCAGAAACGATAATTTAAAATATAAAGTAAAATCAGTAAAAAAACGCCTAAAAGCCAAAGAAGATTAATGGAATTTGAATTAGGAATTTGAACTTGGAATTTAGTGTTTTAGAATATTTTATAGGCTTTTTAGCTTCGTTTGTTGGTGGTTTTATTGATGCTATTGTAGGTGGTGGTGGGCTTGTTACTTTGCCTGTTATTTTGGGTTTAGGAGTTCCGCCTAGTTTAGCAATAGCAACTAGCAAACTTCAAGCTAGTATGGCAGCACTTTCGGCTGTTTTTAGCCTAAGAAAAGAAATAAAGTTCAAAGAATTAAAGCTTGGAATTTTAATAACTGCAATTTTTTCTATCATAGGTAGTTATACTTTGCTTTTAATTTCAAATGAAAAAATAATGCCTTTAATTCTAGCTATACTTATTTTAGTTTTTTTATATACTATTTTTAAGCCAAATTTAGGTGCAATTAATAAAAAGGCTGTTTTAACTACTACAAGCTTTTTAATTATTTTTGGGATAGTTTTAGGATTTTATGATGGTTTTATAGGCCCTGGAACGGGTTCGTTTTGGATACTTGCATTTACAACCTTACTTGGATTTAATTTAAAACAAGCTTCAATTAATACAAAAGTATTAAATACCACTAGCAATGTTTGTTCTTTGCTTTTCTTTTTGTGTTTTTATGAAATCTTGATTAAATTAGGGCTTATCATGGGAATAGGTGGAATAATAGGAGCTTATTTGGGTGGTAAATGCCTTTTAAAAATTAATGTTAATTTGGTTAGAAAGGCATTTATATTCATTGTTTTTTGTACGATTTGTAAGCTTATTTATTCAAATTTCTTTTAACATTTTAAAATAAGTTTTAAAATCTTCGCATTCTTTAATTATAAAAAAGCCATATTTTTCATAGACTTTAGGAGTTTTAGTAATTAAAGAAATCACTTTATAGTTTTTGTTTTTAGCAATATTTTCTAAGTAATTTATAAATTCTTTAAGTATTCCACGACCCCTATATTCAGGCAAAACTGCAATGCTATCAAGATAAAATTCATTTGTATCACATTCTTTAATAATTTCATAATTTGAATTATTTTGTTTTAAAAACTCTTTTAAAGCATCATCATTGTATTCCTTATCGCCATAAGCACAGCAAATTGCTATTATTTTATTATCTTTTTCATAGACAAATAGATTTTCTAAGCAAAATCTAGTGTTTTCTTTGCCAAAAAACTCATAAAATTTTTCAATTTTTTTATGATAGTTTCGCTCATTAAAAAAGTTTTCGCTAAATTCGGACATAGCAAGGTCTAAAATCTCACAAGCTTTATAATCATTCATTCTAGCAGGTCTAATCATTAGTTATCCTTGTTTTTGTAAAATCAAGGCTTTATTTTAATATTAAGAGGTAAAGAATGGGAAGAGCGTTTGAATACAGACGAGCGTCAAAAGAAGCTCGCTGGGATAAGATGAGTAAGATATTTCCAAAACTTGCTAAAGCTATTGAAGTAGCTGCTAAAGAGGGTGGAATTGACCCTGAAATGAATGCAAAACTTCGCACAGCAATTGCAACTGCAAAAGCTCAAAATATGCCAAAAGACAATATTGATGCGGCAATAAAAAGAGCAGCAGGAAAAGATGGCAATGATATTAAAAGTCTTCATTATGAAGCAAAAGCAAATTATGGAGTTCAAATAATAGTTGAGGTTGCTACTGATAATACAAATAGAACTGCTGCAAATATTAAAGCGATTTTTAATAAAAACGGAGCAACTCCACTTGTAAATGGAAGTTTGGAGTTTTTATTTTCAAGAAAGAGTGTTTTTATATGCAAAAAACCTGAACTTGATTTAGAAGAATTAGAATTAAGTCTTATTGATTTTGGTTTAGAAGAATTAGAAGATGAAGGCGAAAATATAAGAATTATTGGAGCTTATGATAGCTTTAAAGAGCTTAGCACAGGCATAGATGAGTTAAAATTAGAGCTTGTTAGCGGTAAGCTTGAGTATATTCCAAATAATCCGATTAGCCTTAGTGAAGAGCAAATTACTGAGCTTGAAAAATTACTTGATAAGCTTGAAGATGATGATGATGTTCAAGCTGTTTATACAAATATAGAATAAGGATTAATATGTTAAAAGTATATGAAAATTTAGCAGATTTAGAAAATATTAATGAAGCTATAATTAAGACAAATAAAGGCGAAATGAAACTTACATTATTTAAAGATAGCCCACAAGCAACGCTAAACTTTACTCATTTAGTAAAAAGTGGTTTTTATAATGGACTTAAGTTTCATAGAGTAATTCCTAATTTTGTAATCCAAGGTGGTTGCCCAAATGGAACAGGCACTGGAGGTCCAGGCTGGAATATCAAATGTGAATGCAAAAATCAAGAGCATAAACATCTAAGAGGAACTTTATCAATGGCTCACGCTGGTCCTAATACTGGTGGTTCTCAATTTTTCATTTGCCATTCAGCTCAACCACATTTAGATGGAGTTCATACTATTTTTGGTCAAATTAATGATGATGAGAGTTTAAAAGTGCTAGATAGTATCCGCCAAGGCGATATTATAGAAAGCGTAGAAATCAAGTAATTTTATTTTCCTATTTCATAATTTTTGAAATGGGAAATAATTTTTATAATTCCTATTTCAAATTCTTGAAAATTTAATGTAATTTCTAAGCGAATTTAAAAGGAATTTGAATTCGGAAATTAAGTTTTAAAAATCTTATTTTATATTCCTTTAATCTTAAGAATAAATATCCATCTTTGTAAGTCTAAAAGATTTACAATAGACAAATTCACTCACATTATCCCTAACTCTTAGGCTTTAATTTAAGTATTAAGAATGGTCTTAAAAGTGGTTAGAGTTTTAAGAATTTGAAATAGGAATTTCATTTTTCTTTAATTTTCAATGTAATTTCTAAGTAAATTCAAAAAGAATTTGAATTCGGAATTTCGTTTGTTAAAAAAGATTTTTTGTAGTTTTTATAATTCTTTTCTTAGGGGAAGGGGTAAGGACTTAAATTGCGAAGTCGTTCCTTACCCATTCTCCTAAAACCCCATCCCCCATCCTGACAACGCCACTGCAGGGAAAAATTGCCTAAAATCCATAACCTGCTACACTATCGCTTCGCAGCTCGATGGATTTTTTAACTGCAATTTTCCACATCTTTATTGTAATTTTGATCTGCAAAATTACTTTGTATTTCCTATTTCAAATTCTTTTAAATTTCTCTTAGAATTTGAAATAGGAATTTAAACAGCCTTAGCAAGATAAAAAGTCTAATTTTTTTTTATAGTTAATAGATTAAAAATCTTAAGAGTAATTACTCTAAAAAGAGTAATTACTAAAACTTATAATTAAAGCCTAAATTTACTTTATAATTTGATTCGTTTGTAAGCGAAATCTTTTTGGCAATATCAGCATTAATATCAAGTTTATTGCTAGGTTTTACTAATAAGCCTAATTTAGCATTTAAACCATAATCTCTAATGCCACTAAAATCACTCTCAAGCATAGAAACAACATTAGCTTTAGGAGATTTATTTAAATCATTATAATAAGCTAATTCAGTTTTTAAGCTAAAGTTTTTGTTTAAATCAACTCCTGCTTTTACACCTGTTTTTAAGCTTACTAATGTTCCTTGATTTGCTGTGATTTGCACATTTTTTGTTTTTACATTATGTTTTTGAAATCTAGTAGCATTTATTTCTAAACTTGGCTCTATATAACTTGTAGTTCCTAATCTATGTCCTGTTTTTATACTTGCTTGCCATAAATTAGTGTAGTAAGTGTTATTAAACTCAAGTTTTTTAGCATCAAATTTATGCTTAAGACTTGCATAAGCTAAAGAATAATCAATAAATACTCCATTATAAAAATTAGTACTAGCATAAGCTCCGATTAGTTTAGTATCTATTTTAGCATTATCTAAACTAAGTCTTGAAGTGTTTGTAAATGCTCCATAACTTACGCTTAATTTGTCTAAGTCAATAAAATTATCAACTCCTACACTTATGCCTTTATTTTTTAGCTTAATGTCATTATAAAAATTATATGAATAATTATTATCTAGCCAAAAACCATGATTTTTATTATCAGTTCTTAGGTAAGTATATCTATCATTTAAAATATCTAAATTGTTCTTTGCTATGAAATAAGGATTATAAATAATGCTATTTAGTTCTTTTTTTGTTGCATTATCAAATACTTCGCTCATAATATAATCTTTATAATTTTTATCTACTGCTTGAGTAGTAGAATAATTTGCGTTTCCTTTGCCATTGATAATATCTATTACTTCGCTTTCGCTAAGTTCTTTGCCCGCAAGCCCAACGCTCCAAATCTCTTTAATACTTGTTCCATCGTCAATTTTATTATAATGAACTACGCTAGGTGATAAAAAGATTGTTGAAATAGGGGTTGTGTAAGTTACTTTAAAAAATTCTTGTTCTACTATTTTAGGACTTGCTACAAGCATGTCAGCTCTACTAGCATTAGGTGCTTTGTTGTTTATGATTGCTACTGGAACATAGCCATTTATTAGTTTACCTATATTTGTGTTTGAAATATTGATTGTATTATTTCCACCACTTGCACCTTCTTTTGCTATGATAGCTCCACTAAAATGCTCGTATAAAGAAGTATTATATCCACCACCTGTGATATAAAAAGTTGAATTAGTAGCATTAAGTTTATTTACTGCTAATTGTCCTACTATGTTTGAATTATTTACGCTTAGACTATCTACTCTAATTCCACCTTTAATAGCTGAATTGTTTATAGTGTAGTTTCCACTTGTGATTTCTGCCTTATCATAAACGCTAGTTGCCTTATCATCATTACCTTTTAAAAAGATTTTTGATGTTACGTTTGAATTTACGATTTCAGCTTGTTTAGCGCTTATTTGATTAGCTTTAACATCAATGTTTTCTATAAGCAATTTATCGCTTACACTTACATTGTTTGTGCTGATTTTATCTTTAGTATTAATATCTTCATTTTTTATATTAATATTACTTGCTGTAAGGTCTTTTAGATTAAATGAGCTATCTGCCATAATTGTGCCGTTTTCTACCTTGATGTTTCCACCAAAAGTATTATCTCCTACATTAAGCACACTATCTTTATTAGTAACTTCAACATCTTTTATAAATGTATTGCCACTTCCTTCAATACTTCCCATGCTAACATTGTCGTTATAAGTAGCACTATCGGTATTTAACTTACCACTTCCACTAACTTCGTGAGAAATATTTGAGTTTTTATCAACTATTATTGTTCCTTCGTTTTTAATAGCTCCTTTTATATTAGAGCCATTTACTATGTTTATACTTGCATCTTTACTATCTATACTTATTCCTTGATTTAAAGTAGCATTATCTAAGATATTGTTTTTACTATTTCCTGTAATAGTTAGGGTGTTTTCAAAGGTTGAGCCAACTGCATTAATACTATCAGCTACAACTTCTCCTTTAAAGGTGCTATTATTATCGCTTAAAAGATTGTTTGTAGTTATATTTCCACTAAATTCTGTATTAGTAGAAGTAAAGTTATTACCTGCACTAAAATTAGCTGAGCTAGTTTGCTTGGTAGTGTTTGTGATAGTTATATCATTGCTTGCTGATACTATTTTATTAGTAGTTATGCTTGAATCATTTAGATTTAAATTTTTTACTTCTTCAATATCACCCGTAATAGCTGAATTAGTAAGTGTTAAATTGTTTCCTACTTTAAAACTACCTTGAATATTAGCTGAACTTATTGCAAAATCATTTCCTATATTAAAATTACCTATTACTTTATTTGATTGAGTATTATTGATAGTAGCGTTATTGGCAATATTTATAAGGCTTGAATTAATATCAGTATTTGCCACATTTAAGTCGTCTGCATTAATATCACCGATTATTTTTGCACCTGTTAGATCAATATTTTTAATTGCGTGTAAATCTCCATTAATTGTAGAATTTTCAATTATAAGCTTTTCAGAATCTAATTTACTATCAATAACGGCATTATTTTTGATAGTAACGCTTGTATGGTTTCTAGTATACGTATCGTTTATACCTTCAGGCATTATTTCTGTATCTGTTCCATATAATTCATTAGCCTTTATATATCCACCATTAATAATGATATCTCTTGCATAAATACCGCTATTAGCTAAGTTATTAACATAATTAACATTGTTTAATTCTAGTGTAGGAATTCTAGTATAAAGGTCGTTATTAAAAATAGCACCTATATTAGTGTCTGTAATTTCTGAATTATTAATAACTAATTTTCCATTAAATTCTGTAGAGGAATTTTGATTTATACTTGAATTGTTGATAATACTATCATTTATTGTTGTGTTTGAATTGTTAGTTATAACTATTTGGTGTTTGTTTGCAGACAATGCTAGGTCGTTTGTGACATTAATATTATTTAAGGTATTAACTCCTTTAAGTATTAAAAATTTATCTTTTGCTATTTTTATATTTGTATTATTAGTTGTAACATTATCAAATGTTATATGATTATTTCTTGCTTGAAATTGTAGTGTTTTATTATCTTTACCCATGATTTGTGAATTAGTAATATCAATTTTATTAGCTATTAAATCACCATATAATTCGCTATTGTTGATATTTACACTCCAGGCTATGTTAGAATTTGAATTAAAAATTGTTTCATTAGCGGTTAATGTTTTTGTATTTAATATACCATCCAATACAGTCTTATCTAATTCGGTATTTTCTGAAACTGTGATGTTTTTATCAACTTTTACTGATTTTAAAGTTAAATTTTTTAAATTCAAATCTTTTTTGATTTCGTAACTTGAGTTATCTATCGTAAGATTATTGTTAACTCCAAATATTATTTCAGAATTTACAATTGAATTATTTTTAATAGTAATGCTAGCATTGTCTTCAAGTGTTACATTTGACCCATTTAATGTAGAATTATCTAAATTAATACTATTAGCAATTGTTAGGTTGTTATCTAGGGTGCTTGATAATAGATTTAAATTCGCTAAACTTAAATCATTCTTACTTTGATAGCTAGAACTATCAATTGTAAGGGTATTATTAGCTCCAAATATTATTTCAGAATTTACAAGTGAATTGTTTTCAATAGCAATACTAGCATTGTCTTTAAGTATTACATTTGTTCCATTAATTATTGTATTATCTAAAATTATATTATTTGAAATATCTAAACTATTATTAGCTGTGCCATCTACAATAGAGTTAGAAATATTTAAATTACTCGCTTGAATACTGCCTAAGATTTTAGAGTTTTCTTGAATAATTAAACTGCCACCTGTTATATTCCCACTTAAAGCAGAAGTCATAAAAATGGTTTCATATTTAAAATCAGAATTATTAACTTTAGAATTCAATATAGTAAAATAGGCTGTTCTTGGGGTATTGTAACCATATTTAACATTATTAAACTCAATATTATCAAAAATTATGCTATCTTGATAACCTGCTGTAGAACTACCTAAATTTATTGCAATATTATCTAAGCTTCCGCCAAGCATTGTTAAATTAGAGCCGTTTTCAATAATTAAACTATGTACCGTATTACCATCACTTGGCTTTTTAAAGCTTACATTATTTAAATATACATCTCCATATATCCAGTATTTAGCATCTTTAAAACTACTGCTAACATTAACATCACTAATATTATGTAGCTCTCCTTTTTTTCCTAAATTAATTACTCCACCTGTGTGGTTAATATCAGTTGGAGTCGTATATGTATCGCTAAGAATAGTTTTATTGCCATTTATTGTTTCAGAAGCATTAGCTAATATTGTTGTATCGTTAGTTAATTGTGTTTGAGCACTTACAACATTAGCACTTAAAAGCATAAAAGCAACTAATGATAGCTTAATCGTTTTATTCATTTTTATCCCCTAAAATTAAATGAAAAAATATGTAAATTATATTGAAAAAACCATATATTAAGATTAATGAATAGTTAATATAACGGGTGTTTATTTCATAAAACTTAAGAAAAATTATTAATTAAAGGTAATGTTATTTTATTTAATTTACTAAGCAAATTCCTAATTCAAATTCTAATAATTTTTAAGGAATTTGAATTAGGAAATAAGATTAATTATTTAACAGCGTTTTCAAGGCTTAATGCAGCATTTAATAGATTTAATTCATCAAATCTTTTTGCTACTAGTTGCACGCTTACATTTAAATTATCATCAGTTTTTGCTACCGGAATGCTAATCCCTGCTAGTTTTGCAAGATTTACTGAAATTGTGAAAATATCTTCTAAATAGCTTTCAACTGAAGTGCTTTTCGCATCAAAAGTTTTTGGTAATGTTGGGCTAACTGGCATTAAGATTAAATCATTATCACTTAAAATTTCGTTATATTTTCTAGTAATTACTTCTCTTACTAATTGAGCTTTTTTATAGTAAGCATCTATGTAGCCACTTGATAAAACGAAAGTTCCAAGAAGTATTCTTTTGCGAACTTCAAAGCCAAAGCCTTCGCTTCTAGTATTTACATAAAGTTCATTTAAGTCTTTAAAATCATCAGCTCTTTTTCCATATCTTATACCATCATAACGACTTAGGTTTGCACTAGCTTCTGCACAAGCTATTATATAATAAGCTGCTACATCGTATTTACTATCAGCTAAATTAACTTCATTTATGCTATGTCCGTGAGCTTTTAGTTTTTCTATTGCTTCATAGGTTTTTGCTTTGATATCTTCTGAGCATGAATCAATATAATTTTTAATAATTGCGATTTTATATTTTTTATTAGCGTCTAATTTATCAAACGTAGAAACAAAATCTACATTAGCACTTGTGCTATCGTATTTGCAATGACCTGCGATTGCATCGTATAAAATACTAGCATCTTTTACATTTTGAGTTAACACTCCAACTTGATCTAAGCTACTTGAATAACTAGCAAGTCCGTATCTACTAACTCTTCCATAACTAGGCTTAAATCCAACACAACCACAAAAAGCAGCAGGTTGGCGAACGCTTCCGCCTGTATCACTTCCAAGTGCAGCTAGAGCTATTTTAGCCCCAACAACTGCAGCGCTACCGCCACTACTTCCACCAGGAACTAAAGAATTATTAAGTGGGTTTAAAGTCTTGCCATAATAACTACTTTTAGTAGTATTTCCCATAGCAAATTCATCCATATTACATCTTCCAAATGGTGCAAAGCCTTTATTTTTCATATTAGTAATTACACTAGCATCATAAGGTGCAACATATCCTTGCATAATTTTTGAGCCATTTGTAACACTCCAGCCCTTTACTTGAATATTGTCTTTAATAGCAACAGGCACGCCCAAATAATCAACATCATCTAAAGGAGTGTTTATTAATTGCTCTACATAAGCTCCTAAATGCTTATTATCTAAAGCTAATTTATTTAATTCTTTTTTTAATTCTATTAATTCATTATCGCTTAATTTTAAAGCTTGTTCTAAAGTTATCATTTCTTTCCTTTATTTACTAAAATTACTCCAATAGCACAAATTATAGCAAGAACTATAATTGTGCTAGCTATTAGCTCAAAGCTAACAGGTTCGCTCATTTTAAAACCTTTTCACATCTAGGACATAAGCTATCATCACTAGTGCTTAAATATTTCCAACATCTAGGGCATTTATGCATACTTGATTTTGTGATTTTGTATTTTTTGCCATCTAGTTCAAAACTTGCCAATGTTTCATCTTTATTTAAGCTTTCTATCTTGCTTAAAGAATAAAAATCAGCTGCATCTTTAAAGCCTAAAATAGTTTCATCATCGGTTGATAAGTTAAGTTCTAATGTGCTTTTTATAACTTTTTCTTTTTTAAGAACATCAATTTGCTCATAAAACTTAACACGAGTTTTTAATAAGTATTCATAATCATATTTACTTTCTTTGATAAAAGCCTTTAAATCAAAGTCTTCTAAATCAAAAATACTTCTAATATTTCCTACTATAAACTTATTTGCGTGTTCGCAAGCTTCGTTTGTAGTATGAGTTAAAACAGGCGCTAATAAAACTAATAATTTTTTAAGTATTAAAGCCATTGCTGTAATTGATGCAGTTCTTTTACTATCATCTTTTGCATCGCAATATAAGCTATCTTTACAAACATCAAGATAAACGCCACTTAAATCAGCACTTAAGAAAGTGCAAAGTGCATTCATACCCTTAGCAAAATCATATTCTAAGAAAGATTTTTTATAAAGTTCAAATACATTATAAGCTTTATTTAAAATCATCTTATCAAGTTCGCTAAAATCATAATTATAAGCTTTTAATTCACTTGTATTTGCTAATAAAAATCTTATTGTATTTCTTATTTTTCTATACTGCTCGCTAGTTTGTTTTAGTATGCTTTCTCCTAATTTAACATCAGTTGAATAATCGCATAATGTAATGTAAAGCCTAAATATTTCTAAGCCGTAATTTTTCGCAATTTGTTCAGGTGCTATAACATTACCTAAACTCTTACTCATTTTTCTACCTTTTTCATCTACGGTAAATCCGTGAGTTAAAACCGCTTTATAAGGTGCTTGTTTGTTTAAAATTACACTTAGTAATAATGAGCTTTGAAACCATCCACGATGTTGGTCGCTTCCTTCTAAATACATATCAGCTTGAGTTGTTTTAATATCGTAATTTCCACTAGCTAAAACAGCATTAAATGTAGAACCACTATCAAACCAAACGTCTAAAATATCGGTAACTTTTTCTAATTCATCTGCTTTATATTTTGAATTAGCAGGTAATAAGTCTTTTATTTCTTTTTGCCACCAAACTCTTACGCCTTCTTTTTCAAATATACTTGCAAGGTGTTCGTAAAGTTCAAAATCCATAATTAAATTCCCTGACTTATCATTAAAGAAAGCCAAAGGCACACCCCAAGAACGTTGTCTTGAAATACACCAATCAGGGCGATTTGCAACCATTGTTCCGATTCTATTTTTTCCTGCTTTTGGATAAAAATTAACATCGTCTAAAGATTTTAAAGCTAATTCTCTTAAAGTCATACCATTGTAAAATTCTTTATCCATAGCTATGAAAAATTGCTTTGTAGCTCTATAAATTATAGGCTTGTGGGTTCTCCAACAAAATGGATATGAGTGAATGAATTTTGAGCTTTTTATTAGGTTTTCGCCTAATAATTCAAGTATTACTTCATTTGCTTTAAATACATGCATTCCAAGTAATTCAGGTTTATTTGGAACTAATCTTTTAATATTTTCATCATAACAACCATCATCGCCAACAGGCATTTCAACTTCTATTCCATATCTAAGACAAGCATAATAATCATCTTCTCCGTGCCCTGGTGCAGTATGAACAAGACCACTACCACCATCCATTAAAACATGATCACCTGTAATGAATTGTGATTTATTATTATTTAGTGGATTTAATGCGTTTGTATTTTCTAAGAAATCTCCTTTAAATTCTAATACAGGTTTGATTTCAAAATCAGCTAAATCATCTAATCTTTTCTTAGCTACGATAAGACCATTTTCGCCTAATACATAAAGCTCATCTTTATTTAATGCTATTGCTTTATTTGCTGGTAATGTCCAAGGAGTAGTAGTCCAAATAACAGCTCTTGCATTATTTAAAACGCTTTCACTTGCTCCAAGTGATTTTAATTTTTCTTTAGCATCATCGTTTAGTGCAAATGCTACGAAAATTGAATAATCTTCTTTATCTTCATACTCAACTTCTGCTTCAGCTAAAGCACTCTTAGCAGCCCAACTCCAATAAACAGGCTTACTTCTTTGAATTAAAAGTCCGTTTTTTGCTACTTCTAAAAGTGTTTTATAAATATTTGCTTCAAACTTAAAATCCATTGTAAGATAAGGCTTTTCAAAATCTCCTATAATTCCTAAATCTTGGAATTCTTTCTTTTGAATAGCTATGAATTCATTAGCATGATCGGTGCATGCGTCGTGAATTTCTTTTATAGTTGGATTTTTATCCTTTAATTTAATTTCAACTTGTTGTTCAATAGGCAAACCATGGCAATCCCAACCCGGAGTATAGCTAATAGAATTATTTGCTAAAAAATATCTAGTTTTATTGATAGTATCTTTTAAGATTTTATTTAAAGCATGACCTATATGTAAATGTCCGTTAGCATAAGGAGGTCCATCGTGTAAAATAAACTTCGGAGCTTTTTTATCTCTTAATTGCTGATATGCAAATGATGAAAATTTTTCAAAACTCTTCTTTTCATTTTCATAAAGATTTGCTCTCATCTCAAAAGTGGTATTAGGTAATAATAATGTATCTTTATAATCCATAATGTGCCCTTGTAATAATTTTTGATTGTTAAAATGCACTTATTTTGCTATACTTTTTTAAATAAAAGGATAAGAAATGAAACATTTATTAATATATTTTACAAAAGATTTGAGTTTTAATAATTCATTTTGCAATTTTGTGGATAGAAAACTACAAGAAAAGAATTTAATAACTAATTCAATAATAAAATTAAATGATGATGATTCTAAACTAAACACGCTTTTAGAAATTGATGCAAAAAAATATGAATTAATCACAATAATTGCAGATGAGCATTCTTTTTCAATGATTAATAAAATACTTGCAACCTTAAAAGAATGTGAATTATTTTTAGTTGATGATGAATTTATTATAGCTGATACTAAGGTTTATCAAAAAAACTCAGTTTTAATTGATTTAAATGGTATTTCAATTAATGTTTTAAAGGCTAGTGCTTTTTATTTGCCTGAGATTTTACATACAGCAAAAGCAAATTATGATTTTTTAATAAGTGATTTGGACTTAGAAAGTGCTGAAATTTTATTAAATACTAGCGTTAAACCTTATGGAGTAAGTCTTAATATATTTTCAATTTTGGATAATTTATTGTATGTAAAAGTTACTACTAATGAATATTCTGATGAAGTAGGGTTTTTAAATTCAATCAAATCATTATTTCCTAAAAAAATACTTTTTACAAACAATATTTATAAACATATAATCACAAAACTAAAAGAAAATAATAAAAAATTTAGCCTTGCAGAAAGCTGCACCGGAGGAATGATAGCAAGCAATTTTACTAAGATTGATGGTGCTAGTGAAGTGTATGAAGGAAGTGTGGTAACTTATTCAAATAAGAGCAAAAAAGCTTGGCTTAATGTAGATGATTTTTATTTAGAAAATGGTGCTGTATATTCTCAAAATTGTTCTTTAGCAATGGCTAATGGGGTTTTAAAACTTACAAAGGCAAATTATGCTATATCTTGCACTGGAGTATTAGGTACAAATGATGATTTAGGAACTAAAAGTGGTGTTGTTTATATAAGTGCTATTAGTGATACAGGGCTAATTTTACATGAAAGATTAGAGCTAAAAGGTGATAGGATTTATATGCAAGAGCAATGCTCTTATGCTTGTGCTTTATTATTATGTAAATTAGAAAAGGATTTATTCTTTGAATGATTTATGTAGTTGGCTTAAAAAACGAAAGTAATATTAAAAGTATTTTTGTAAATGAAATTATTTTTAATGAATTTAGCATAAATGATGATTTTAGTGTAGTTATATTTACAAGCAAAAATGCTGTAAAAGCTTGTGAAATTAATAATATTAATTTAAAAAATAAAAAGATTTTTAGCATAGGTAGTGCGACTACAAATTATTTAAATGAAATAGGTTTAAATGTTTTTTATACAGGTAGTACTGCACACGCAAGTGAGTTTAAATACGAGATTTTGCCTTTAATTAAAGATGAAAAATGTGTTTATTTTAAGGCTTTGCAAATTATTAGTGATTTAGATGAGTTTTTGTATAAAAATAACATTGATTTAAGATGCGTTGTATCGTATTCAAATCATAGATTAAAAGAGCCTTTAGGCAATGATTTTATGCCTTTTAATGAAGAGATTAAAGAAGATGATATTTTGATTTTTTTAGCACCTTCTGGGGTTAGAGATTTTGCTTATTTTTATGATTTTTTTCCAAAAAATATAATAGCAATTGGTAAAAGCACTCAAAAAGCTTTAAGTGATTTAAAAATAAATTCAATTATTCCAGCTTATCCAACTCTTGATGAATGTTTAAAACTAGCTCAAGACTTAAAAAAGCTTTCGTGATTTGCTAATATTAATCTCTTATCATTTAGGCTAAGAAGTTTATTGCTAAAGCCACTTTGAGAAAAAAGCACGAAATAATCAGGCTCAAATCCTAAATATTTTGCTTTTTGCAATAATCTTGAATATGAGCTAAGGCACATTTTTTTGCCTTTAAATTTAACTTCTCCTAATAAGCTTAATTCATAATTATTATAAAAAATATCACACTCATAGTCTTTACCCCAAATACTTTTAATGCCTTTTATATTAAAGTTTTTTTCGCACCATTGTTTAGCGATTTGCTCGTAAATATATGATAAGTAATTATTAAAATTATTTGAAATTATAGAAAATGCTAAATCTTTATCTTTTAGGATAATTTTTTCAAGTGATTTTAAAAAATAAAAATAAAATCTTGCATAGTTTGAATTAAATATTACTTTATTTTGTGCGTAATAGCCTTTAAAAAATAATAAATTATTATTAAGTTCTAGTGTTAAAAATCCACGATTTATAAGAGAATGAAAGCTTTTTCTGGCTTTAAATCTACTTTGGTATTTGTTTATAGAAAACTCAAGGCGAGAATTTTTTGCATAGTGGATTAAGGCTTTGCATTCGCTATCATTTACGCTAAATTCATTAGGGTCGTATGAATTAATTAGCTCTTTTATATAGTAATTAATATCATTTAAGCTAGGTTTAAATTCTTTATCATCAAAAACAGCATAAAACTCTAAAGCTTCATTAGGATATAAATGCGGATACCTTTTGCAAAAGTCTAAAAATTCTATAACTACCCCTTAATTTTTTTGTGCTAATTTTACTTTATTAATTTTTACAAAGGGCAAAAATGCAAATAGAAGAGCTAAAAAGCGACATAATTTTAGATGAAAATACCAAATATTTTGATTATACTGCAAGTGCTTTAGCTTTAAAATCAATTGAACTTAAAATGCAAAATATTTTAAAAACTTACGCAAACACTCACTCAGATAGCGCTAAGAATTCTAAGCTTACAAGCAAATATTATAAAGACGCAAAAAACTATATAAAACAAAGTTTAGGGCTTAGCAAGGATTATAGCTTGATTGCTTGTGGGAGTGGCTCTAGTGCTGCTATTAAAAAATTTCAAGAATTACTTGGTATTTATGTGCCGCCTTTAGTTAAAGAAAAATATTTTAAAAATATAGATAAAAGCACTTTACCATTAGTGATAGTAAGTGCAATGGAGCATCATTCAAATGAACTTAGTTTTAAAGAGGGTTTGTGTGAGTGTATTAGGCTTAATTCAAGGGACTTTAATAGCGATTTATACGAATTGGAGCGAATTTGTAAAAAAAACTCTCATAGAAAATTAATCTTTAGCTTTAATGCAGTAAGTAACATAACAGGCATTAGAGCAAATCTTAATAAAATTAGCGAAATTGCAAAAAAATATAAAGCTATTTTAGCAATTGATGCAAGTGCTGCAATTCCTTATGAAAATATAGAAATACCTTATGATGCTTTATTTTTCTCAGGTCATAAAATGCTTGGTGGAGTAGGAACAAGCGGATTTTTAGCTATTAAAAATGATTATATAGGAAGCATTCCAACTTTTGCAGCAGGTGGAACGGTTGGCTATGTTAGTAGAAGTAATTATGAGTTTTTAAGTGATTTTGAAAGCCTTGAAGAGGGTGGAACTCCTGCTATTTTGCAAGTTATTAAAAGTGAATTAGCTTTTAGAATTCGTGATAATATAGGTATAAAAGTGATTAAAGAAAAAGAAAATGAATTAAAAGAATATTTTTTAAATGCCATTAAAAAAGTTCAATTTAAATACAAAATCACTATTTATGCTATGAATGTAAAAGATAGGCTTCCGATTTTTTCTCTTAATTCTTTAGGAATAAGTCCTTATGATTTGGCTAAGGTTTTAAGCGATGATTTTGGGATTGAGACTAGGGCAGGGTGTGCGTGTGCTGGTCCTTATGCGCATGATTTGATGAATCTAGTTGATAATCAAAACTTTAATGCAAAACCTGGATTTTTAAGAATAAGTCTTCATTATACGCATGATTTTAATGATATTGATTATTTAATAAATGCACTTTGCAAAAGTATTGAGAAATTAAACAAGAATTTGAAATAGGAATTATAAAATGAGTAGAATGATAATGAATATTAAAGGTTTGTCTTCTTTGATGATACCAAGAGTGTTTTTTACAAATAAGTTAAAAAATAAGTTAAGTTTAGTTCAAAACTTAAAGCCAGTAGAATTAGACAATATTAAAAATAGGCTTAATTATTATAATAATATAAATGATTTTTTTGAGGTTTTACCGATAAAAGATATTGAATATGCAAGTTTAAAAGACAACTTGCTTAAAAAAACATCTTATTCTTTTGATTTTTATAAAGTTAGCAAATATTTTTCAAAAGATTTTAAAGTAAATAAATTTTTTTATGATTGTGCGACTGAATTCAAAACAACAATTACAAAATCAAGACCAATAAATAGTTCTAATGTTATTTTAAAACTTGATAGTAGAAGACATTTTTGCTTTTTAAAAGACAATATTGATTTTAAAAATAAATTAGATTTAGCCGTCTTTAGAGGTGCTTGTCTTCAGCAAAACAGAATAGATTTTATGAATAAATTTAAAGATAGCAATAGATTAAATTTAGGAAATGTAATTAAATCTAATGGGGGGGGGTATTTAAGCAAGGAAGAACAGCTTAAGTATAAATTTATTATCTCTCTTGAAGGTTGGGATGTAGCTACAAATTTAAAATGGATTATGAGTTCAAATTCAATTGCAATTACTCCAAGATTAAAATATGAAACTTGGTTTATGGAAGGAAGATTAATTCCGAATGAGCATTTTTTATTAATTAAAGATGATTTTAGTGATATATTTGATGTTATGGATAATGCTTTAAGTAATAATGATTTGGTAAAAAATATAATCAGAAATCAAAATGAGTATATTAAACAATTTTTAGATTTCAAAACCGAAGAACTTATCGGTATTTTAGTTTTAGCAAAATATTTTTATTTTTCTAATCAGCTAAAGCTCGATAATTTTATAGTTGATTTATTTAAAAATTGAAAATATTAAGAAATTAAACAAGAATTTGAAATAGGAATTAGACTTTTAATTTTTGCTTGTAAGGGTTTGGATTTTGATTATTAAAAATCAAAATCCGAATTCAAATTCTTTTAATCTTCTATTATTTCTTTCTCGCCTTTTTTGCGAGCTGCTAAGATTAGCGGAACTCCGCTTAAATCATAATGCTTTCTTAATATATTTTGTAAATAGCGTTTATAAGAAAAGTGAAGTGCCTTTGGTCTATTCATTACAAGTGCGATTTTTGGCGGTGCAACGCTATATTGCGTAGCATAATAAATCTTAACAAGCTTACCTTTATCGTGTGGTAATGGATGAGCCAAGCAAGCTTCTTCTATGATTTGATTTAGCTTAGAAGTTTGGATTTTTTGAATATAGTTTGAATGCACTTTTAATATTAAATCTAAAAGGTTTTTAATGCGTTTTTTACTAAGTGCAGAAACACTAATAATCGGAGCATAAGCTAAGAATTTAAACCTATCAAGTCTTAAATGCTTACAAACTTCATCAAATTCTTTATCACTTTTACCACATAAATCCCATTTATTTAGCACTATTATTACGCCTAAATAATTCTTGCCTAAAAGTCCTGCAATTCTTTCATCAAGTTCGTTAAAGCCTTCAGCAGCATCAAGTACAAGCAGTGCTATATGTGAGTTTTCAAGCATTTTTTCAGTGCGATTTAGAGCGTATTTTTCTATTCCTAAAATCTTACTTCTTCTTCTAATTCCTGCAGTATCAATGAATTCTAGCGTTTTGCCATTATATTCTATGCTTTCATTTACAGGATCAATCGTAGTTCCTGCAACGCTACTTACAACACATCTTTCATCATTTACAAGCGCATTTAAAAGCGAGCTTTTACCTACATTTACACGCCCTAAAATAGAGATTTTTATATGATTTTCATCAATTTCACTTACTTCATTAATGCCTTCTTCATCATACTCGCCTGCTATATTTTCATCTAAGAAATCTTCTAAGCTAAGCTCGCTAGTATCTTCTACTATACTTTCACGCAAATGCGAGCTTAAAAATTCGCTTAATTCTTCAATACCAGTTGCATGTGATACGCTTATATTAAATACATCTTTAAAACCAAAGCGAGTAAATTCATGGCTTCTTTCTTCATCACGCTTGCTATCAACTTTGTTTATAACTAAAGCTGTTGGTTTTTTTAACTTTAATAAATCATAAAAATAAGTCCTATCATCATCATTAGCACCTAATTTACAATCTACCATATAAACAATTATATCAGCGTCTTTTGCTTCTTTTAAGGTGTTTTTCTTTACATTTTGAAATAATTCATCTTTATCATCAAGCCCACCGCTATCAACTAAAATCGCCTTTTTGCCATTTATATCTATTATTTTTCTATTTGTATCTCTTGTCGTGCCACTTACATCTGAAGTGATTGCTAGGCGTTCTTTTGCTAAGCGATTAAAAAGTGAACTTTTGCCAACATTTGGCTTACCGATTAACATAATTTTTTGCATTTATATCCTTTATTTTAAAAACTACTCATTGTAGCTTTTATTGTTTAAGTCCTAGCAAAGTATCAAGCATTTTATCAACTGTTGTAATAATCTTAGCACTAGCACCAAAGCTTGCTTGATATTTCATAAGGTTACTTAATTCTTCGTTCATATCAACGCCGCTTACTGATTGAAATTCTGCTGTAACATTGCTTAAAATTGCTTCATTTGTTTTATGCAATGTATTGTTATTTTGTGCTCTTGATGCAATATCTGTTGTTATATATCTATAAAAACCTTCAAAAGTTGCTTCTGTGCTTTCTCCTTTTGTATCATAAAATTTAATTTTATCATATTGTAATTGAGTGATTGCATTAGCTACGTCGTTGTTTCCATCAGCTCCAGAGCTACTTGCTCTAAGTAGTGTCGGATCATGTCTTAAGCTAGTATCTACATCAATATTACTAGCATCAGTTCCTTCAAAAAACTTACCTAAGCCAAAAATACCAGGAAAATTTGTCCCATGATCTTCAACCCCTACTTTATAGCCATCAAGCTTAGGAATAAGACTAAAAATTCCACTATCTTTAGTCTCATCATAAGAATAATCAGCTGTAAAATAATCATCAAAATCGTTTAAGGTGTTATTGTCATTATTATCATCTGTGTTTGAATTAATTTTTTCAAGCAAACTTGAGCTTCTAGCTCCGCCTGTCATTGAAGTGCTTGTATCAAGTGTGATTGTTTTTCTAGCTACTTCTTTTCCGTTATCATCATATACTATTAAATCAAAAGTTCCTGTTTTTAATCTATTATCAGCATTCATAATAACATCATCACCCTTTAGGTGTGAAACTTCATTTGAAATTATTTGTTTTTGTGCTGCTCTTGAATAGATATTATTTGTTTCTGTTATTAGAGTTTTTGCAAATGAATCCATATTATTTATATAATCTTGCAAAATTCCATCATCAAATCTATTTGTTTGAGTATTAAACTCACGACCTCTTAAATCAAGTTGAGCACCTAATTGACCACCACTTAATTTGGTTGTTAAATCAGCAGTAGTTCCGTCTTGAAGTTCATAATATATTCTTTGAAATGGACTTCCTGCTGCAACACTATCAATCTTTAGTGGATGAAATGTAGTGCCATCAACTATTGAAAAACCTTCAATATTTAAATGATAATCAATGCTACCATCTTTAATATTTGTATCAAATGATGAGTTTTGCTCTAAATTATCTTTAAAAACTTGAGATTTAACAAGTTTTGAAAGTCTTAATTCTAATTCGTCTCTTTTATCTCTTAAATCGTTAGCCATAGAATCACCAGCTGATTCACTTGCTGCTATTTGACCATTGATTGTTGCTATATCTTTTCCTATTCTATTTATTTCTTCGATAGTTAAAACTATATCATCATTAACAGAATTTTGCATTTTAAAAAGGTCATTTCTAGTTGCACTTATATCTTTAGCTAAGGTTTTTGAAACTTGAATTAAGTTAATTTTCATTGCACTATCTGCTGGATGGCTTGCATAATCATTCCAAGCTTTTTGGTATTGTTGCAAGTCATTTAATATACCAACATCTTTTAAGTCAGGAAATCTTTGTGCTACTTCTTCAAGTTTGGTTTTAAAATATTTTGTATTTTCTACATTATTTGTGTTATCTCTTAGTTTTGTGAAAACATACTCATCATGAATTCTTACTATTTTATCTACTTTTGTTCCAAGACCAATATCTCCTGCTCTAACATGCAGAGCATCAGCAGCTGATTGAACTACTCTTTGTCTTGTATAGTATGGATTATTTGCATTTGTAATATTGTGTCCTGTTGTAGATATTTGAACCTGCGCAGCGCCTAGACCACTTACACCGGTGTTTAATGTTGAAAATATACTCATAAAATAACCTTTAAAATATTTTTATAATCTTTAGCAAAATATATTCCATATCGTAAAAATCTCGTTTAACTTTATACTTAATTGAAAAAATAATTAATTTTTTAGGATATTTTTTAATTTCTAGTTTAAAGATTTATGATATGTAAAACTAATTTATTATTAAAAATAAGAATAATTTAAAATAAAAATTTAAAAGTCTAGCAAAATAAAAAGTCTAATTCCTATTTCAAATTCTTTTTAAATTCTAAAGAATTTGAAATAGGAATTTAAACATCTTTAACGAGATTAAAATCTAATTTTTATTTTGAATATCTAAAACAAATTAAGCTAAATATATGTTAAAATGAAAAGAATTTAAAATAGGAATTTGATTTAATATATTTTGTTTTAATAGTAAATATTGAATTTATAATTATGAAGCATTGATATTTACAAGCCAAAAAGGCTTGTAAAATTAATCTTGTCCGTTTCTAACGAATGCAGGTTCGTTAAAATCTCTTGTTTTATAATCAACTTTTATAGTTCCACCACTTACTTTTTGTAATTCTGGTTGAGCTAATTTATAAGTTATTTCTTCTTCGCGTTTTTTGTTTTCCAATTCTATTTGAGCTTTTTGTGCTCTTGATTCGTCAAAACCTGTTGCAATGATAGTAACTTCTACTGCATCAGCAGGTAAATCCTCATCTAATACATGCCCGCAGAATACATTCACATCTTCACTGCTTGAATTAGATATATCTTCCATAGTTTCAACTAATTGGAAGAAAGGAACATTTTCGCCATAGCTAAAGAATACAATCATAGCTTTTGCATCTTTTAAATCTGCAATATAATTGTCTAATAATGGTGAATTAATAGCATTTTCATAAGCTTCTCTTATTGAGTTTTCGCCTTCAGCTCTACCCATACCCATTAGAGCAGTTCCTCTATGGCTCATTACTGAAGTTACGTCAGCAAAGTCTATATTTGTATCACCTTCTACTAATAACATTTTGATAATACCTGTTACAGCATTTACTAAAACATCATTAGCATATTTGTTTGCTTCTCTTGTATTTAGGTTTTTAGGAACTACTAATTTAAGCTTATCATTTTGTATTAAAATAACACAATCGCTTTCTTTCTTTAATTCTTCTAAACCTTTTTCAGCTGCTTTAATTCTAGCTTTTTCATAACTAAATGGAAATGTTGCAACAGAAACTACTAATATACCTAAAGATTTAGCGATTTTAGCAATTACTGGACCAGCACCTGTTCCTGTTCCACCACCTAAACCTTCAGCTATAAATAATAATTCAGTTCCTTCTAATTGTCTTTTTATTTCATCTTCTACTTCTTCAGCTGAAATTCTTCCGATTTCAGGGTTTGCACCTGCTCCACGACCATTTGTTTTCTTAGGTCCTAGTTGTATTTTTATACTAGCTTTTGATCTATTTATATCTTGGATATCAGTGTTTGCAATCATAATATCTACATTAGAAATATCAACTTTTAACGAACTAGCACAAGTTTCTACAATATGGTTAATCATATTGCCACCAGCTCCACCAACCCCTATAACCTTTATCTTTACACCACAATCCATTTCGTTCTCCATAACCTTAAAATCTATATTATCACTTGAAAAATCAAAATCCATTTTTAAAATATCCTTTCTATAAAAATACAAACTTTCTTCCAAATTCTAGCAAAAAATCCTTCAGTTTTTTCATCACTAGGAACAATTTTTAGTGATTCTAAAACTTCATCTTTTTCACTTGTTTCAGGTTCAAGCAATTTTTGTTCCTTTGTGTCTATATTGTTGTAATAAACTTCTTCATTTTTTGTTTCTATGTCAATTTTTGTTGAAAAATCCATTACTTTTTCAAAATTATTATTTTTTTGTCTTGTTAGTAAAACACCAGCCGAGTTAAGCTCATATTTGGTATGAAATCCACTTGCATACATGCATAAACCAAGAAGACAAGTATATTCAGGCATAGTGAAAATTTCATTATCTCCATAAAATACTTTATTTTTTTCTATTAATGTTCTAACTGCTTTGTTATTAAATTTAGGACTTGCTCTTTCTGACATATTGTCAATTTTAAAGCAACCACCTGTTAAAACTACTCTTGAGAAAAACTTCTCATAAGGACTATCATCAATACTTGCATAAATACATTCAAGCATTTCAGTTAATCTCATATTTACACATTTTGAAATAGATTCAACCGAAACTCTATCAAGTGCTTGAGAGCCAGTTTTGTAATATTCTACATGAGTTGTATTTTCTTCATCTTTAAATAATGAAAATTGTAGTTTAATTTTATCTGCTACTTCATTGCTAGCAGTTAAGTATTTAGCTATATCGCTTGTAATATGCCAAGAACCAAACGGAAAATAATACATCCATATAATTGAGTTATAAGCATAAATCGCTATATCACATACTTGCGAACCACAATCAATTATTGCAACGCCATTTTCTTTTTCATCATTATTTAGGCAGTAAATTGCATTTGCGTATATTGAAGATACTAAAACATAATTTTTAATATCAGCATTTGATAAAATTTGTTTTATGTTTTCGTAATCATTTTTATTGATTGTAATTATATTTGCTTCTAATCTAAAACTAGAAGCCATCATACCTAATGGGTCTTCAATATTATCAGTATTATTTGCTCTAAATCTATAAGGTAATATGTGAATTGGAGTTTGATCTATATTTATATCAGCTGATGTTTTTGCTGCATTAATTGCTTTTTCAATATCCTTTAAAGTAATAGCAGAACCATTCGCATCAAGTCTAATATCTGCATATCCTGTAACTGAATTTGTATAAGCACCACTTACTGATACAGCTATTTTATCAATATTAATGCTTAAATTTTCTTTTACTTTACTTACAGCTTTTTTAATGGCATTACTAGCGTCATTTATGCTAGTAATTTTACCTGATTTTATTCCATAGGTTTGAGTGTTTGCAACACTTACTACCTTAATACCTTCTCCATCAAAACTAACAATAGCAACTTTTATTAAGCTAGAACCTAAATCAATGGCTAAAATATTCAAAATTCACTACCTTTATAATAATTTTTAATTTGATAACGCTTTTGTAGTTCTTTTAATAAATCATCAAACATTAAATTAAAATTAATATTTTTTAATTCACTAGCAAACGCAACTTCTTCTTTTTTATCTACATTATTTGTAAGCTTTTGAGATAAAATCTCATATAAAACTACTTTATCGCTTAATATCACATAAGATTTTTTATCTTCTTTTAAGAATAACTCACTAACAAATGTAAAAAATTCTATATCTGTTAAATCGGTATTATTTTTAGAAACTTTAGAGATAAAGCCTATATTTTTACCATTAATTTTATCTTTTTTAATTTCTTCTTGTGCTACTTTTTCTAACATTTCTTTAAATTTATAGTCTTTGTAATCTTCTTCAGCCATAGTTTTCGCTGCTTCAAAATCTAGCTCTTTTGGTTCGTTTATCTTGTTTAATTTCACGATATAGTATTTTTTATCCATAATAAATGGCTTACTAAGCTCATTTTCTTTTAATTCTTTGTTTAGTAAAGCTATTTGTGAATAAGGACTTTCAACGCTTGTTGTTTGGAAGTTAATTTCACCTTTTTTAAGCTTTACATAGTCTAATTTTGCATCTTTTTCTAATAAGCTTAAAGCAAAATCAATTTTTACATTTTCTAAAGCATCTTTAAATTCTTTAATCTTATTATCTTCATCTTTGTAATTAAATTTATTATTTTCCCAATATGCTTTTAATTCATCTTCTTGTATATTGTCAAGTTTTGGCTCTATTGAATAAATTGAGTATTCATAATTTAATTCGCTTTTATAATCGCTTTTGTGTTCTTCCCAATATTTTCTTAACTCATCAAGATTAATTTCTATTTTATTAGCTTTTGCAGATAAATCAATAATTTTTAAATTAATTTCATCTTGCATATTTATACTTGAGTTTAGTATTTCAACCTCTTTTTGATTTGCTGGTATATTAAGTAATTTTAACATTTTAGAAATTTCTAATTTTTCTTTTATTTGTTTTGCAAATTCACTTTCACTTAATCTTAAAGCTTTTAAATATGAAAGATATTTTTCTTTATCAAAGCTTGTGTCTGTTTCACTTTTGTGAAACATTTTATCGCTTGCAATTGTTTTTAAAACCTCATCATCACTAGCATAAAACCCTAAGTCTTGAGCATAATTTAACAATAATTTTTCTCTCATTAAATCAATTAAAGCTTGTTTGTCAAGTCCTAAAGCTAAAGCTTGTTCGTTTGTTAATTCTTCGTTTGATAGCTGACTTTGAATGATATAAAGCTCATTATATTTATCGTTAAATTCTTTATGTGTTATACCTAAATTACCTACTACTGCTACATATTTATTTCTTGAACTATTTAAATCAACACTACCCCAACCAACAGTTCCCGCACCTACGAAAGCGATAACGCTAATCCAAATTGTTACAACTAAATATTTTTTATGACGCTGCATCCAAGTAATCATTATTTATCCTATTTTCAAGTGTTTTAAATGAAAAATCCTATCTTATAAGCATTAACAAAAGTTTAATTTATACAAGAAATTTTAGCTTCTAAATCAATGTCAAAAATTCTTGCAAATAAGGTGTTAAAATCTCTTTCAAAAATGATTAAACCCAAATTACGAATTAATAAAAAATTTAAATTATTTTTATTCAGTTTTTCAAGCAAGGCTTTATTGTTATTTAATATATCATTACTTTCAACGAAGAAATCTTTATTTTTATAAGTTAATTTTGATTTTTTGCAAATGCTTAATATTTCTTTAGAGCATACAATGGCAATAACTTTAGCTTGAGCGAAATTATTATAAATTAGCGAATGTAATTTAGCCATTTTACAAGCGTCTTTATATTTATAATTTTCGTTTAATAAAAGTTTGGTAAAAAAATTATTTTCTTCAGAATATATTAAATTTTTATTTATTATAAAACTATTATCTTCAAATCTTGTAGAAATTGAGCCGTTTAGCCCATATAAAAAATCTTTTTCATACATAATTTTTGCATATTTTGTAATTTCAATAAACATTATTATTCCTTGTTAAAAACTTTTATTTATTATATATGTAATAATAAATTTTAAGGTTATCATTTGCAAATTCATATTCCCGTTTTAAAAGAAGAAGTAATTAAATTATTTAAAGATTTAGATAATGGTTATTATCTTGATGCTACTTTAGGATATGCTGGTCATGCTAGTGCTATTCTTGAAAATAATAATAAATTAAATCTTTTTGCTTGCGATCAAGATGATGAAGCTATAAATTATTCTAAAGAAAAACTTAAAAAATTTAATAAAGATATTCAGATTTTTAAAACTAATTATGAGAATGTTTTTAATTTTATTCAAGATACTAGCAATATTAGAGGGGTTTTAGCAGATATTGGGGTTTCTAGTTTGCAGCTTGATAAAGATGATAGGGGATTTTCTTTTGAATCTAGTGAGTTAGATATGAGAATGAATAAGGACAATTCTTTAGATGCTAAAGAAGTGCTTAATACTTATTCTAAAGATAAATTAAGCAAGATTTTTCAAGAGTATGCAGAATTACCAGAAAAACTTTCAAACGATATAGCTTTAAATATAATCAAAAATAGACCTATAAACTCATGTAAAAATCTAAGTCAAATCATAGGAAATGCCAAATTAAACAATAGAAATGTAAGTTTAAAAACCTTAGTATTTCAAGCAATAAGGATTGAAGTAAATAATGAGCTTGGAGTTCTTAAAAATTTTTTAGAGCAGGTTAAAAATCTTAAAGATTGTTTGGTTTGTATCATAACTTTTCATTCATTAGAAGATAAAATTGTAAAAGATACTTTTAAAAAGTGGGCTAGCAATTGCATATGCGATGAATTTGCAATAAGGTGTGAATGCGGAAATAATCATTCTTTAGGTAAAATAATTACAAAAAAGCCAATAGAACCTAGCAAAGAAGAAATTAAATTAAATTCTAGGTCAAGTTGTGCTAAATTAAGAGCATTTTATTTATCAAAATGAAAAATATTAGAACAAGCACTGAAGAAAAAGAAGAATTATTATTAAACAAACATCAAGATTATTCAATTTTGAGTTTTAATAAAAGAATAGTTTTAGTGTTTTTTATAGCTATGATAATTTCTCTTAGTTTAGTTTGGGTCAGATTACAATTATATGAATCAAGCAAGATTTATGCTCAATTAAAAGATAAAAGAGAAGTTTTAAGCGAAGAAAACAAAGAATTAAAAAGAAAAATAGAAGCATTACAATTTAAAAATAAAATCACTAATTATTTTGAAGTGCAACATGGAACTAAGTAGGTATTATTTAAATCAACAATTTTTAAAATTAAAAGCGTATTTTCATAAGTATGACCCTAGTAATTTTTCATTACTTTATGCCCTAAAGGCTTGTGTTGGCTTAGGAATTTGTCTTTTACTAAGTCATTTTATTATAGATACTCGTTATATTATTTTTAGCGTTTTATCTTGCGTTTTTATATTTTATATGAATAATTTTAATTCAGTTGGAATTAAAAAGATTTTATATTTAGCTGCTTTTACTTTTTTTGGTTGTTTATTTGCTTTAATAGTGCCGTTTTTAATAAAGCTTGGATTTTTTATAGCAATTCCTGCATTTATATGGATATTTTTAGTTATTTTTTCTGGAGCAATATCGCAAGATGCCTTAAAAATAGGTATTTATGTAACCTTATTATTAATGGCTATGTTAATTACTGCAAGTTTAAATAATTTTGATAGTAAAGAAGTCTTTTATGCTACTTTGGTTGGCTCTTGTGTGGCTACTATTTTTAGAACTTTTGCATTTTATACTTATGGTGGATTTACTAGAAGAAGCTTTATAATGTTATTAAATGATTTGATTTATATAAGCGAAAATATCACTAATGATAAATATGAAGTTTGGCAAAATTTATTTGTAACTAGGATTAATGAGTTTAAAAGATTATTTGAGAGTAAATCGGTAAATATTAAAGATTCAAGCCTTATAAGACATCAAGAAATGGCTATGTTTTATTTGTTAAAATGTGAAGAAATAGGGCTTGCATTAGTTTCTCTTAGAACATTTTTTAAACAAAATTCTACAAATACACATATAAAAAATATTCAAAATGAAATAATTTATAATTTAGAAGAATTAAAAAAGATTTTTAAAGATGAAAAGGTAAATCTTAAATCTTTTTATTTAGATAGATTAAAGCAATTAAATACCTTGCCTATATTATGCACTTTGGTTGAAGTTTTGTATTATAAATTAGAGTTATTTAAGCAAGGCGGTGCAAAGCAATTAGTATTAAAGCCAAAAGATAAAAAAATCACCTTTGATACAATAAAAGAAAAGTTTAATTTAGATAATAAATATTTTAAATTCTCAATAAAAGTTGCTTTAGCTACTTCTTTTTCTTTGTTTTTGGCAATATTTTTTAAAATTGATCATGGGATTTGGATTGCGATGGGAGTTTTTACTCTATTTAAAGAAACAATCAATTCAACCACGATAAATAATAAAGAAACAATATATGCAGCCTTAATAGGCTTTGCTTTAGGATTATTGATAATATTTTTTATACATTCAAAATTGCTTTTTTTAATTTTATTTTTATCTTATTTTGCTTGTATTTATTTTAAGCATTTTCCTTATTTTATAGCGACTATTTTTATAATGCTAAATCTTGCTATTTTGTTTGCTAGTTTGGGATTAGATTATGAAAGATTGCTTGCTTATAGATTGCTTGATTTTTTAATAGCTTTTGTTATTGTGTATTTTTTCTCTTTACTTTGGCCTAGTAAAAGTGAAGATGATATTAAGCCGACTTTAAAAATTGCGATATTAAATCTAATGAATTTCTTAACTTCAATTATCAAAAAAGAAGATTATTTAACTTGCGAAAATCAAATTTTATTAAACATTAAAAGCCTAAAAAATATATTGTATGAAAGCAGAACAAAACATAATAAAGTAGAGCATATTAGATTGCTTGAATCGGTTCTAGAAATGAATAATTTGTGTATATCGCTTAATGATTATATATATTCAAAGCATAATAAAGTGCAGTTAAAAGAGCAATCAGATATCATGATATTAATCACTAGATTTAAAATGATGGATAATATTAGTAATGATTTGCCATATTATTTTTACGATGAAGTAGAAGATAAGATTTTAAGTAATGATGAAAGGATTAGGTATTTTATAAATCAAATCTCAAAAAGACAAGATGTAGTGTATAAATATCTAATAAATAATCAAAATTAATTTATGTTAAAAATTGAAAGGAATTTGAATTAGGAATTAGACTTTTGTAGATTTAAATTCCTATTTCAAATTCTTAGCTTTTTATAATTAGTAATTTAGCACTAAGTTGTTTTTATAAAGCATTCTTAATTAATAATTAAGCCTGCTTAATAAAGTAAAACAAGCAAGGATTGATAATAAAAATAACTTAAACTATATTTAGAAGTAGATTAAAAGATCTTCAAAAAACTATTAAATGAAAAATGATTTATCTATAAAGGTGATTAAATAATAACGCCGATTTATTTTCTAAATAGTCAAAAACTCATCATTAACTTAAAATATATAAAAAAGTTTTAATCAAGCTTTTTATCAATAATGAATAAGTTTTTATTTTAAACAAAGGAAATTAGACTTTTGTGTATTTAAATTCCTATTTCAAATTCTTAATATTTTTTATAATTAGTGAAGTAAATTATCAATAAAACTTAAGGAGTTAAATAAGCTAATAAATGTAAAATTAAGTGTCAAATTCCTATTTCAAATTCTTAGTATTTTTTTTGCATTTAAAATTAAAGAATTTGAAATAGGAATTATAAATTAATTGCTTTTAGTATTTATAAGATTAAGCTAGGTTTTATCCTAGCTTAATTTTTAGTGTAGTTCTTTCCAAATTGCGTTTTTCCAAGCGTATGCTAAAACAGCTAATAGTGCAAAATAAGCCATTATTTTTAAGCCTAAATCTTCTCTTTCAGCTTTTTTGCTATCGCCTACATTTGTAAGGTAAGTTACTATATCATTTTGAGCTTGTTCATTTACACCAACTCTAGGCATTGCAGTTCCTAGAAGTTGTTTTTGTGTATCGTTTATGAACTTATGTAAGTAATCTTCACCTTTTGCACGAATAATTATTGATAAATCAGGAGGAGTTGAACCCATATAATCTTTTAAATCTCCGCCATTTACTTTAGCAATAAAGCCATCATATTTTACATCATGGCATCTTCCACAAGCATCATCAAATACGATTTTTCTATTTTCAAATTCAATTTTAGCAGCTTTTTCACTATCGCTTAATTTGCTTGCATTAATTTCACTTGCAATTTTTGCTTTTTTATCATCTAAAGCAGCTTTTCCTATGCTGTTTAAATAAGCTACTAGATTTGCTACTGCTTGTGCGTTTTCATCATTAATACTTCCATCATCTTCTAAGAATGCAGTCATCATAGGATGTGGATTTTCTTCATTGTATTTTTTATGGTTTTTCATAGCTAACGCAGGGTTAATTGAAATAGCCATTAAGAACTTATTATCATAAATAGCACCTGCCGTGCTTAAATCAGGAATGATTATTCCTTGAGCTCCAATACCATCATCTGCATCATTAAATCCTGCAAAGCTTGCTCTATGACAGCTTGCACAATTTGCTTCAAAATCAGCTTTACCAGTTTCAACATCACCTTTTAAGCTTGCAATTTTATCTACATTAGCCCAAAGTTTTTTTGTATCTTCTAATTGTTTAGTAGCTGATTCTATATCTTCTTTTTTGCCACTTGCATTTGCTTTTTCAAGTTCTACTTGAGCTTGAGCAATATCTCCTGCTTTTAGGTCAAAATTTACATTGCTTGTATGCTCGTGCATTTGTGAATGTGCATAAGGCTCAACACCCCAATAAACAATACCTGTAAAAATAACTAATATTGCAAATATTTTTAACTCTTTCATTACTTAGCCTTTCTTTCCATAAGAGTAATTACCGGTAAAACCACTATTAATAGTGCTAAGAATGTAACAGAAGCAACAGTTGCTATTGTATTGTTAATTCCAACAGGAGGTAATTTACCATAAATTGTAAGAACTATCATATCAATTACTAATAACCAAAACCATACAAAGAATGCTCCACGCTTATGTGCAGGTGCAACTATATTTGAGCGGTCTAGGAATGGTAATACAAAGAAAATAACTTGTGCAATACCAAAGCAAGCAAGTCCTATTTCATAAGAAAATCCTCTTAAAATCTCATAGCTCCATAAGAAATACCACTCAGGATAAATATGTGGAGGAGTTTTTAATGCGTTTGCTGGTTCAAAGTTAATTGGATCCATAGCAAAATCATAGTGATAGCAAACTAAGTAAAAATAAAAAATCATAAATAAGCAAACATAGAAAATATCTTTGCATAAAAAGTCAGGCCAAAATGATATAACTTTTGCTTCTTTTTTCTTACCTGCTAAATATTTTTCAGCTTCTAAATCAAAATCAATTTCTTCTGCAATTTCATTATTTACATGTGGAAATCTTAAAGCATAGAAGTGAATTGCAATGAAAGCAATTACAACGATAGGAAGTAAGCAAACATGTAACATGAAAAATCTATTTAATGTAGCATCTCCTACTGCATAATCTCCTCTAATCCATTCAACTAATTCAGCACCAATAAATGGAATACCACCGAAAAGATTAGTAATAACCATTGCTGCCCAGTAGCTCATTTGTCCCCAAGGTAACATATAGCCACTAAACGCTTCAGCAGAAAATAATACGAATAATACCATACCACTTATCCAGATTATTTCACGACCTTTTTTATAAGAGCCATAATAAATTCCTGTAAATAAGTGAATATACATAATTAAAAATACAACAGAAGCAGCAACCCCGTGCATATGGCGCCAAAGCCAACCATATTCAACTTCTTGCATAATTGTTTTATTAACACTATCAAAAGCTAGTGCAACATCAGGCTTATAATACATTACAAGTAATAAACCTGTTACGAATAAAATGGCAAACATAGTAAGTAAGATTACTCCCATTGCCCAAAGAAAATTAATTTTTTTTGGAATCCAGTATTGTGTCATCATAACTTGCATAAATTTTTTAATCGCAAGTCTTTGATCTAGCCAATCAACAATTCCATTTGATTTTTCAAAATGTGCCATGATTAAGCCTTTCCTACATTTTTCATAATTTCTTCATACTCTTTACCGATTTCACCTAAAACTAATTTTGTTCCATCTATTGCAAAAGGTGGAATTTCAAGTGGAGTTGGAGGTGGTCCAGCCATATTTTTACCATTTATATCAAATACGCCACCATGACAAGCACAAACAAAGTTTTTATCTTTTTCATGGTAAGCGGGAATACAGCCAAGGTGAGTGCAAAGTCCTATAACAACGGTATATCTAGAATCTCCTGCAACCACATCAGTATTGCTTTCTTCCATATCTTTTGATTTTTTTAGAATGAAAATTGGTTTTTTTCTCCATTCAACTGTTCTTAATTCTCCGTCAGCTAAAGGCGATAAATCAACGGTTGTAAAACCTGCTGCTTTTACACTAGGAAGTGGATCCCAAGTTTTTTTCATACCCACTAGTGTAAAAACACCACCAACAGCCGCAGCAGCGCCTAGGGTAAAGCCCATAAAGCTTCTTCTACTAGCCATAATTATCCTTTCATAAAGTTTGAAAATAAACGTTTAGTTTAGTGAAAATTAGGTAAATATTACAAGTATATGATTATTAATACTTTTGGAATATTATTTGCTCTAGTGCTTGAATAATACTTACTAAGGAGTTAAAATGGAATTTTATAAATCTAAACCATTAATTGTGAGTGCATTAGCTGGTAGGGATTTAAGAAATAAATTAATTAGTTCAAATATAGCAAATATTGATACTCCTTTTTATAAAGCAAGAGATGTAGATTTTGAAACAATTTTAAATGAAAATGCAAATATGCTTTACAAAACTACACAAGCACCTGCAACAGCAGCAACAAATCCTATGCATTTTGGAATAGGTATGAGTAATAAATTAGCAATTACAAATGAAAGACATTTACAGCCTTTAGAATTTTCAAATGATAAAAGTGGAACTATTTTTGCTAGAGATGGTCATTTGCAAAGAAATGATGCAAACTCGGTTGATTTAGATGTTGAAACAAGTGAGTTAAGCAAAAACGCTATTATGATTAGCGCACTTGATTCGGTTCTAAAAAAACAAAGCGAAGTTGTAAGAACTATAATAGAAAGTAGTTCTAAATTAAGTTAAGGATAGGTTATGGCATTTTTAAGTGATTTTGATATTAGTGGTTATGGATTAAGTGCTCAAAGATTTAGAATGAACTTAATTAGCTCAAATATAGCTAATGCAAATACTACAAGAACCAATGAAGGCGGTCCTTACAGAAGGCAAGATGTAGTATTTAAAGCAATCAATTTTGATGATGTTTTAAATGATGAGATAAATTCTAAAAATAGTTTTTTTGAATATGAAAATCCTTTAAATGACCCTGTTAATTTTCCTGAAGCAAAACCTGCAGTAATGGGTGTAGTTGTAGATAAAGTAGTAAGAGATGATAAAGATTTTATTTTAAAATACGAGCCAAATCATCCAGATGCAAACGCTAAAGGTTATGTAGCATATCCGAATATAAATCCAGTGGTTGAGATGAGTAACTTAATAGAAGCAACAAGAGCTTACCAAGCAAACGTAGCAGCATTTACAAGTGCAAAAACAATAGCTCAAAGCGCTATTGATTTATTAAGATAGGAATGAAATATGAATAATATTAAAATCAATCAAGGCTTAGTTCAAGGTTTTGAAAATCCTAAATCAAATTCTATTAAAAATAATGGTTTTTCATTTGAAGATGTTTTAAAACAAGAGCTAGAAGAATTAAATCAAGAACAAATCGTAGCAGATAAAGCTATGGCAGATGTTGCTACTGGCAATGTAAAAGATTTACACCAAGCAGCAATTGCTATTAATAAAGCAGAAACAAGTATGAAATTTATGTTAGAAGTAAGAAACAAAGCAATAAACGCATATAAAGAGATAAGTAGAACTCAAATATAAATAATGCAAACAAGTTATGAGCCTAGTAAAAGAACATTTGTAATTTTAATTTTATTATTATTGGTTGCGTTACTTGTTATTTTTACTTTTACTAGGACAAAAACCGATGAAAGAAATGTCGGAAACATTGAACGCGGTGAAAGAGTTGGTGCTTTAAACGGAGATATAGTAAGTGCTGACGGATATACGTTAGTTACAAGTAGGCGTATTTATAGAGCTGAAATAGATATAAGAAGTATAAATTTAGATAAATTAGATTATTTTTTAAAATTGTTTCAAATATATGCTTTTATTGATGATAAAGAGATTAAAGATATAAAAGCAAGATTGCTTAAAGCCTTAAAGCAAAAAAAGGTATATAATTTCGTTTTATCAAAAGATATAGATTCAAAAGCTGCAAGTTACCTTCAAGAATTATCTAAAAAATTATATGTATCAGGATTTTTTAAATCATTTAAAAATGCAAATGGCAAAGTAAGCACAAGAAGACTTGAGATTATTGAGCACAAAGAAGAAAGAGTGTTTTCAAAAGGCGATATTTTAACTCCTGTTTTAGGATATTCGCAATTAAGTTTAGAAGATGGAATTTATGCGAATATTCCAAAAAAAGGCTTAGAAAAATATTATGAACAATATTTAAGTCCAAAGAGTGATTATAAAATTATAGGAAATAAAGATATAGGTGGAAATATCATAATAAATTCTGAAAGCTTTATAAGTGAAAAAGTAAGTGGTAGCAATATTCATCTTAATATTAATTTAAAACTTCAAAAGGGTATAGAAAATATAGCAAGTGTTGCTAGAAAAAATTTTGGAGCAAAGCAAGTAATTATAGGTATTTTAGATAGTAAAGATGCTAGTGTAATAGCACTTGCAACTAGTAAAAGATATGATCCGTATAATAGAAAAAGTGATTTGTCTTTTTTAAATACTGATGCAGTGGAATTTGAATATGAGCCTGGCTCGGTTATTAAACCTATTGCTTTTGCAAATTTATTAAAATTAAATCGTTTAACGCCATTTGAGTGGGTAAAAACTTATGGTGGAAGAATGAAACTTGATAAATACTATATTACCGATACTCATCCTATGGATAGTATGATTGCTGAAGATATTATCGTGCATTCATCAAATATCGGAATGGTTCAAATATCTAATAAAGAAAGTGTAAAAGAATTAATTAATGGTTATTTGGAATTTAATTTAGGAAGTTTAACAGGAATTGATTTGCCTTATGAAAAAGCAGGTTTTATCAAAGATGCAAAAAAAACTTATGAAGTAGAAAAAAATACTATGGCTTATGGATATGGTTTTAGAACTACTTTTATACAACTTTTAGCAGCTTATAATGTATTTAATAATCGTGGAATTTGGATTAGCCCTAAGATTGCGAAGTATTATAAAGAAGATGAAGAATTAAAAGAACTTTATAAAAAAGAAGAAAGAGAAGTTTTACCATTAGAAATTGCTAAACAAATGAATAGGATTTTAATTAAAACTGCAAATCAAAAATCATTAGCAAAATACTGGCCTTTAGGAATTAATGTAGGTGGCAAAACAGGAACAGCAAGAATTAGCTCAAGCGGAAAATACGAAAGAGAATATAACGCAAACTTCTTTGGATTTGCAAATGATGAGAATAATAGATATACAATAGGCGTTTTGGTTATGAGTCCTGATAAAGATAAAGAAGGTTATTATGCTGCTCAAACCGCTTTGCCTGTTGCTGCACTTGCAATATCGCAATTAATTGAAGATGGCTTCTTAAAGCCTAGTTATAATAGAATTGATTAATACTTCTTATATAAAATCTCTTTAAAAACGGATATATAATGCAAGATATTAAAAATAAAATGATAGCTTTTGCCAATGAAGTAACGGCTAATTTTAATGGAGCGGTTTTAGGTCTTAGCGGTGGCCTTGATAGTGCTATTGTGTTAAGAATTTTAAGTGAATGTGATAAAAAACCGCATTGTCTTATAATGCCAACAAATATTTCAAATAAAAACAATCTTGAAGATGCTATTAATTTAGCTAAGACTTATGCTTTAAGATATGAAATTATAAATATTCAAGGCATTTTAGATGAGTTTATTAAGGCTAGTAATTCTAAAGATAAGGTTTTAATAGGTAATTTTGCAGCTAGAATTAGAATGAGTTTATTGTATGATTATTCAGCTAAACATAATTTATTAGTTGCAGGCACTAGCAATAAAAGTGAATTAATGCTAGGATATGGCACTATTTGGGGTGATTTAGCCTGTGCTTTTAATATTTTAGGAGATTTTTATAAAAGTGAGTTGTTTGAGTTCGCAAGATTTTTAAATATTCCTAATAATATAATTAGCAAAAAACCAAGTGCCGATCTTTTTGAAGGTCAAGATGATGAAAGCGATATAGGTTATACTTACGCTCAAATAGATGAGTTTTTAAAAAATTATGAAAATAATATAATTGATAATAATTATATAAAACTATTAGATAGAATAAATAAAAATAAGTTTAAAAGAGAAAATATAAAAATATTTAGAAGGTCATAGATATGAAAGAAATTTCTTGTTTTTTGAATGTTATAACAGAAGATGATAAAGAGTTTTTAATTAAGTCACTTGATGATGATATAAATACTATTCAGATGCTAGAAGATAATTTAAAAGAGATTTACAAAGGCTCTCATATTGTATTAACGAATAATCATACAGCAGCACATCATTTAGCTTTAAGTGCAATTGATTTAAAGCGTGGAGATAAAGTGATTTGTTCTGTAAATTCATTTCCAACAATAGCTCAAAGCATTAGATATTTTGATGCTGAGCCTATATTTGTTGATGTTGAGCTTGATAGTTTTAATATTGATATTGCAAGTTTAGAACAAGCTTTAATAAAACATAATCATAAAAAATTAAGAGCAGTTTTCGTAAATCACACTGCTGGACTTGCTGCAAAACTTGATGAAATAAGAGAACTTTGTAATAAATTTAATGTAGCAGTTATTAATGATTGCGGATTTGCATTAGGTATGGAATATAAAGGCGAATTAGTTGGAAGTAAGGATTTAATCTCATCTTTTGGTTTTAATGCTATGAGAAAAGACCCTGTTTTTGCAGGTGGATTTTTAGTAATTAATGATGATAAAGTTTATGAAAGAGCTAAATTGCTAAACTCAAACGGAATTTCATCTAATGCTTGGGGAAATGATGGAAACTTAGGTTATTTTTACGATGTAACTGATATAGGTCATGAATACGAGATAACAAAAGTTTGTGCATCTTTAGCTTTATCAAAAGTAAAAAATTATAAATATTATTTAAAAAGAAGAAGAGAGATTGCTAAAATTTATGATGAAGAATTAAAAAATTTAAAACATATTAAATTACCTGCAATTGATAAAGAGCATACATTCTTAAGATATATTATAAAAGTTGATAAAAATAGAGATAATTTCGCAAGAAAATTAAAAGAAATGGGAATTAACACAGGAATTCACTTTATTCCGCTTAATTTTCTAACATATTATAAGCAAAAGTATAATTTAAAAATCAATGATTTTCCAAATGCTTTAGCAAATTATGCTCAAATTTTATCAATTCCTATTCATATAAATCTTAGCGATGAAGATGTAAAAAGAGTTTGTGATGCTATAAAAACTCTTGATTCAAGCTGGATTTAATGAGTTTTTTAGATAGGTATTTTTTTAAACCTTCAATATGGCAAAAGTTGATTATTTTTTTGCTTTTGCCATTTTCTTTGCTTTATGCTTTAATTTCAATAATTTCTTTTAAAAAACAAAAAAAATATAATTTTAATATTCCTATAATTAGTATAGGAAATATTAGCGTAGGTGGCAATGGAAAAACTCCTTTTTGTAAGGCTTTAAGCGATATTTTATACTCAAAATATCAAGATAATATTTTTATTATTCTTCGTGGTTATAAGCGTAAAAGTAAAGGCGTAGTTTTGGTGAAATTCCGAAATCAAATTCTATGCGATTTAGCAAGTTCTGGCGATGAAGCAATGGAACATGCGATATTTACTAAAGCAAATGTTATTGTTAGCGAAGATAGAGTAAAAGGCATTCAAAAAGCACTAGAATTAGGTGCAAAATGCGTTATTTTAGATGATGCTTTTAGTAAGCAAAATATAAACAAATTTGATATTTTGCTCAATTCTAAAATCAAATATAAATATAATTTTTGCTTGCCAAGTGGTGCTTATAGACTTCCTAAATCTTATGAAAAATTAGCAAATTTTAATGCTTATGAAGATATTCATTTTGTAAGAAAATCTTATATAAAAGAAATAAAAGAAGATATGATTTTAATTTCTGCAATTGCTAAGCCTTTTAGATTATTAGTTTATAAAGACTTTGTAAAAGCTCATTATTTTTATAATGACCATGCTGAATTTAATAAAGATGAAATCATAAATCTTTTAAAAAAACACAATGCAAAACATATTTTGCTTAGTAAAAAAGACTATGTAAAAATGAAAGATTTTGGCTTAAGCCTTGTAATAATTGATGAAGAATTAATAATTTATGATGAATTAAAAAATGCTATAAATGATTATTTAAAGGAGTTTGATGTATCTAATAAAGACAACTAGTAATGATGAAACAATACTTAAAAAAATAGCACAAAAATTAGTGAAAAAAGATTTAAGCAAATGTGTTCATATAATAAAACTTGAAAGTATTTATAAATGGCAAGGCAAAATACAAAATGATGATGAATATTGCTTAGAAATTAAATCAAATAATGTTAAAAAAGTTTATAAAGTAATCAAAAAACACCATAATTACGAATGTTTTGAGTTTGTGTATTATAAATTTAAAGCAAGTAAAGAATATTTAAAATTTTTAAAGGAGAAATGATGATATTTTATTCAAGTAGAAACGAAGATATTAAGAGTGATTTTAAAAATGCGCTTAATTCTCCACTATCAAGTGATGGCGGTTTATTTTGCCCTAATGAGTTTAAAAAGCTTGATATTAATGAATTAAAAAATTTATCTTATAAAGATTTTGCAAAGAAGGTTTTTGTTAATTTTAGTGATAATTTAGATGAGTTTTTAAAGACTTTAGATGAGTATTTAGAATTTGATACAAAAGAGCCTTTTGTTATTAAAAAACTTGATAGTAAAACTCATATATGCGAATTATTTCATGGCAAAACAAGAGCATTTAAAGACCTTGCTTTAGCTCCACTTGCAAGGCTTATGGATGATAAAAAGCAATTAATTATATGTGCTACAAGTGGCGATACAGGCCCTGCAACTCTTAGCGCTTTTTCTAAAAACAAAAACTCAAAAGTAGTTTGTATCTTCCCAAAAGGAAAAACCAGTAAAGTTCAAGAAAAGCAAATGGCTAATGTTGATTATGGTAATTCTTTGGTTTTAGCAATTGATGGCAATTTTGATGATGCACAAAGTAAATTAAAAGAGCTGTTAAACGATAAAGATTTTAAAGAAGCAATTTCAAAAAGTGGCTATAACTTAAGTGCTGCAAATTCGCTTAATTTTGGAAGAATAATGTATCAATTACTATATCATTATTATTTAAGTCTTCAATACGATAAGGCTGTTAATGTGATAATTCCAAGTGGAAATTTCGGTAATGCTCTTGCTTGTTTTTACGCTAAACAAATGGGTGCAAATATTGATAAAATAAAAATCGTAAGTAATGAAAACACTATTCTTTATGACTTTTTTACTACTGGCGAATATGATTTAAGAAATAGGGCGTTTAAATGCACTCATTCTCCTGCTATGGATATTCTAAAATCATCAAATCTTGAACGCTTAATGTATTATTTCTTTGGTGCTAGTAGGACAAAAGAACTTTATGAAAGTTTAGAAAAAAATAAATTCTTTAAAATTACAAATGATGAATTAGCAAAATTAAAAGAGCATTTTATAGCTTATAAATGTAGCGATAAAGAGACTTTAGAAAATATTAAAGCTTATAAAGATTATTTACTAGACCCACATACAGCAACGGCTATTAATGCTCTTGATGATAGTTTTAATGTTATATGCTCAACTGCTGAATGGAGCAAATTTACTCCTAGTATTAACAAGGCTTTAGGGATTTTCAAAGATGAGCTAACAAGCATAAAAGACTATGCTAAAAAGTATAATTACAAGCTAAATGAAAATCTATTAAATGCACTTAATTCTAATACTTATTATGCAAAAGATATAAAAGTTGATGAAATCAAAAATACAATAATAGAATGGATAAAGCAATGATAATAATTCCTGCAAGACTTAAATCATCTCGCTTTAGCGAGAAAATCTTAGTGCCAATTAATGGCATTCCTATGTGTATTTATACAGCACTTAATGCAAGTAAGGTTGATGAAGTTGTGATTGCAACGGATAGCGAGCAAGTTTGTGAGCTTGCAAAAGAATATAACATAAAAGCAGTTTTAACTAGTCAAAATCACGAAAGTGGAACAGAAAGGCTTGCTGAGTGTGTGGATATTTTAGAGCTTAACGATGATGAGATTATTATAAATCTTCAAGCAGATGAGCCACTTTTTGAAAAGGAAAATTTAATTAAATTTAAAGAATTTTGCCTTAAGTTTAAAGATGAGTTTTTTATGGCGAGTTGTTATACTATTAAAGATAATCCTAGTGATGAAAACACCGTAAAAGTAGTGCTTGATACTAAGCAAAATGCTATATATTTTTCAAGAGCTGCAATTCCTTTTGATAGGGACAAAAAAGGCGTGAGTTATAATCATCATTTAGGCATTTATGCATATACAGCAAAATCTTTAAAAGAATTTATAAGCCTTAAATCAAACCTAGAGCATATTGAAAAATTAGAGCAATTAAGAGCTATTGAAAATGGTAAGATTATTAAAATGTGCGAGATTAATACAAAGTCTTTTGGTATTGATACAAAGGCTGATTATGAAAGATTATTAGGCGTTTTAAATGCTTAATGATGAGCTTATTTTAGCGGCAATTTTATTAGTATTTTTGCTTATTTTAGTCTTTATTGTTTTTCATTATACAAATAAGATTAATGTGTTTAAAAATGAGCTTTTAGCTTTTGCAAAAGATAAGGAATTTTTAGCTATTTCAAACGAGAATTTGAATCAGGAATTAAGGCATTGTAAGAATGAATTAAATACTAAAACAAATCAAAACGAAAGCCAAAATTTAGAACTTTCAAGGCTAAATGAAGAGCTTAAAAATACTAAAGAAAAATTAGAAAATGAGTGTGAAATTAAAAATGATTTAAAAGCAAATTTAGATAATTTTGTAAATAAATTTCACACCGAGTTTTCTAAAAACGAAGCTTTAAGTGAAAAGATAAAACTATATGAAAATAGTTTAAAAAGCTTAGAAATTAAATACGAAAATATGCTAAAAACCTTAGAAGAAAATCTAAAAGAGCAAAATGAAAAAAGCTCAAAATTAATTTATGAAGAAAATACTAAATTATTGCTTACTAATTCAAATGAGCTTTTAACTAAGATTTTTAGCCCATTAAAAGAGCAAATTAGCGAATATGAAAAAACTTTATTAAAACAAAACACCAGTATAGAAAACAACATTAAAACCATGTTTGAAACTAGCCAAAATTTAGGCAAAAAGGCTGATGAGTTTGCAAATCTTTTAAAGGGGGATAAGAAAGCTCGTGGGGATTTTGGAGAAATTATGCTTAAGCAATGCTTACTTGCTAGCGGGCTTATAGAAAATGAGCATTTTTATATGCAAGAAAGCTTTAAAGATGAGAACAATAGATTTAAAAGACCTGATGCTATTGTATATTTTGAGCCAAAAAAATGTGTGATAATTGATTCTAAGTTCTCTTTGCCAAGCAGTGATGATGCAAATATTTATAAAAATGAAATCGCAAATAATTTAAACGCAAGAATAAATGAATTGGCTAAAAAAGAATATGAAAATGTGGTTGAATATGCGAATGAATATGTATTGTTGTTTGTGCCATATCAAAATATTTTGGATTTAGCGCTTGAATGCGATAGTGAGATTTTTAAAAAGGCAGAAGCTAAAAAGATTTTTATAGTAAGTCCTACTACTTTATTTATGGGACTTAAGATGATTTATTTTGGTTGGAAGAATTATGAAATGAATCAAAATGCTTTAAATATTTTCACAGAATTTGGCAAATTTTATGATAAGTTCGCTTCATTTTATGAAGATTACGAAAAGCTTAAAAAACACTCAGAATCAAGCTTTGCGAAAATTGATACACACTTATACGGCAAGGGTAGTGTGGCAAATCGTTTAGAAAATCTAAGAAGTTTAGGGATAAAAAATAAAAAATTATTAAGCGAAAAAGCTTTAGAAAACTTTGAAAATCAAGAATAAATTATTCTTGATTTTTATAAAATCATACATTTTTTTAATTCATAACACTTAAGAATTTGAATTAGGAATTTAGATTTTGGAATAAAAATTGCTTATTATTAAAAAACTTTAAGAAAAGGTGATAAATGCAAGTTATACAAAATCTAGAATCAATTAGTATTAATACTCAAGATTTTTCTTTTTTTAAAGAAATGAAAGAAATAATAAATAAAAATTTTTCACAAAATATAGGTAAGAAAAGCAAATTAATTTCTTTTTATGTAGAGAGCGAGATACCGCAAAGAAGATATTTTTTAAAATTATTATCTATATTAAATAGAAAATATAATAATGAAAATTTACAAAACATAAACACAGCATATTATAAGAAATTTAAGCTTAATTTAGTAAGCGTAAATACTTTAAAAATAGTGTTAAATTGTAAATTAGACTTCATGAAAAAGGACATTATTTTAAACTTTTCAAATCTTGAAAAAAACTTGATTTTATACCTTAGCAATTATTTTAAAGAACATGAAATAAATATTATTAAAAACAAATTTATCATCACATACAAAGATGAAAATACTTTAAGTTTATTAGATAAATTATGTGCTTGTTGTGAGCATTTAAATTACTGCATAAGCTTTTCTTTAAGCGAGCTTGCGTATTTACAGTTTAAAAAAGAAATCAAAAATGAGCTTAAAAAAGATAATAGATTTTTAAATATATGTATGTTACTTGAAGAACATTTCAAGACTTTAGGGGTTGAAGTAGGAGCTAGTTTTACCGAAGTAAGAAGTAAATATTTAAAACTTAGTAAAGCATATCACCCAGATTTTCATGCAGAAAAAAGCGATGAAGTAAAAAAAGTATTAAAAGAAAAATTTGAAGAAATAAATATAGCATACGAAAGTTTAAAACCTTTATACAAGAATGCTAGTTAAATATACTATATAATTAATATTTTATGTATTTTAATGATTAAATATGATTTTAATAGTATAAAATATCTTATTTTTGTATTTTTAATACTAATTAAATTATATTATTACATTTATACTCATATTATATACGAAAATTAAAATAAATATACGATTATTTGTATTAAATAATTTTATAATAATAATCAGTTTCTTTAAAGGTTATTTTGAGTATAATACTCAAAATTAATTTAAGGAGAGTTTATGTCAGTTTTGGTCATTGGCGCTGATGAGATTACACCTATTAAGGCAGTTTTACATGATTTAGGAGCAAAGAGTATTACGCATTGGGATGCTAGAAATGAAAATAGAGTTAATCGTCAAAGCATTCCGCAAGATACTGGCTGTGTTGTAATGCTTACTAGTTTTTTAAACCACAATACAATGAAGAAAATCAAAAGCCAAGCTAAGAAAAGAAACATACCTTTAGTATGTGCAAAGCGTTCTGTAAGTTGTGTTTATTGTGAATACTGCAAGGTTTTAGGGTTAAATAAATAATTTTGTTTTTCCTATTTCAAATTCTTAGAATTTGAAATAGGAATTTGAATTGTTACATATTTTTTATATTTAGACCAAATCCGCTTAAAGCTGCAAATTGACTTGAATTACCTAATAATTCAAAATTATCAACTCCTAAATCTTTTAGAATTTGCGCTCCTATTCCATAATTTTTCTCATCACTCTTAGTACCTTCCATAAATACTAGCATTCCACCATTTTTACTTAGTTCATCAATTGATTTTAAAGTTTCTTCTAGCTTTGTTGAGTTTAAGATATTTACATCATTTGAGCTTTTATAGAATTTAATTAAGCTTTTTTCATTTTTACCTGCAAAAGAAAAAATTGTATGAATATCACCTAAAAAGTCTTTATATGTAATCTTTTTTACATCTTTATCTAGTAGTTTTGTATTTTCTTCGCTAATTTTTGTTATTAGGCTTTCGTTTTGAAGTCTATATTTTATTAAATCTTCAATTGTAACTAATTTAATATTATGTTTTTTTCCAAACTCTACTAAATCATCACGCCTTGCCATTGTGCCATCTGGATTCATTATCTCGCAAATCACACAAGCAGGAGTAAGTCCAGCTAGTTTGCACATATCAACCGTTCCTTCTGTATGACCAGTTCTTACTAAAACTCCGCCATCTTTTGCTATTAGTGGGTTTATATGGCCAGGCCTTACAAAATCACTAGCTTTTGCATTTTTATCAGCAAATAGCTTTATGGTTGCATCTCTTTCAATTGAACTAACACCTGTGCTTGCTGTTTTAATATCTACTGTTATGGTAAATGCTGTTTCATGATTTGAAGTGTTTTTTGGAACCATTAGTGGTAATTCAAAATACTCAGCGATTTTTCTATCAAGCGCAACACATACAACACCTCTTGCATGAGTTAAAGTAAAATTAACCTTATCAGGCGTGCTAAACTCTGCAGGAAATATTATATCTCCTTCGTTTTCTCTATCTTCGGCATCTAGCATTATTAACATATTGCCTTTTTTTAATTCTTCTATTCCTTCTTTTATACTTACAAAAGACATATTTTTCCTTTTAATAATTATTTTTATTTAGTTTATGTAAAAATTATATATAGATGTTTAGAAAAGCATAAAAAAGTAAAAAATAATTTTTTTTAAAAAATTCTCTTGACAAAATATTTTTTTTTATATATAATCTCGCTTTTAATTTGTTGGGGTATCGCCAAGCGGTAAGGCAACAGGTTTTGGTCCTGTCATTCAGGGGTTCGAATCCCTTTACCCCATCCACTTTTACTTATCGCGAAATAGAGCAGTGGTTAGCTCGTCGGGCTCATAACCCGAAGGACGGGGGTTCAAATCCCTCTTTCGCAACCATTTTAGCATTATTAGAATACTTATTTAATATATAAATCTTTATCAGACTTCTTTTTTTTTAAATGTTAAGAATTCTAACATCTTTGAACTTAAAAAATTCTTAAAATAGTTTAGTTTTATTTTACTTAGAAAATGTTGTTTTTTTATGTTGGTTTATTGCTTTTCTTAGATGAAACTTAATAGGGGTAAAATGCCTATGTGATAGGCTTTTAAGGGGCGAATTTTTAAAATCTCGCAAATTTGTATAAATAAGACAAGGGGCGGGGTTCGTTACGGCGTTGGGCTCACGCCCCCCGCCATAACTCACGCCCTTTATTGCTCTTTTTACATAATTTAGCATTAGATTTTATAAACTTTAAGATATAGCTTTTAAATAAGCGTAATTAAGCTTAAAGTTATTAAGGGCTAATAAGAAAGAGTTATCATTGTTTTTAGTAGATTTTTGAAATAAAGGGCGTTTTTATGCGTTAGAATAGGTAGAGTTTGAAAAACTTCGTTTTTCAATGCTTCCACTCACACGCTTTGGCGTGTTCGTTGTTAATTAGGGGCAAGCCCCTAATAACCCCAATTTAAGTTTTTTTATTTACTCGGCTTTATGTAAATCATCATTATTATTAGGAATAATGATACTTTCTAAGATACTATTAATTACCATTTTTGAAAGGTTTTTATTGCGTGTTAAATAGTGATGAGTAGTAGTAATGTTAGCGTGTCCTAGTGTAAGCATTACGCTTTCCATACTAAGCCCTAGATGATTAACAGCGTATGTTCCTATTAAGTGCCTTATATCGTGAAGTCTCATTTTTGGTAAATTGTTTTTATTTAAAAAGTTATTCCAAGATTTACGCAAATCTACATATTTATTTGCCGTATCTGGATTTGTGAATACATAATCTTTAGGAGAGTTGAAAAGAGTATTTTTATAATGTTCTTTTAATCTATATTTTAATAAAGGGGTTAAAGAATATTCCATAGTTTTAGAGATTTTACAATTTTCGGAGCGTATTATATAACTTTCATTTATAAAATCTATATCTTCCCATTTAATGCTTAATACTTCGTTTTTTCTTCTTCCGTGTAATAAGAATAAAAAAATATCTTTGTATTTATTATCGTTATAAATAATTGCCTTAATTATATCTTGTTGGGTTTGTGTGCTATGTCTAAAATAAACTTTATTATCAAATCTAGGTAATTTTACAAGATTGCAATAATTTCTTTCAATAAGTCCTAAGCGTTCGCCTAATTCTAATGTAACGCTTAAAATTGATAATATATTCTTAGCCGTTTTTGGCTTATACCCTTGTTCTAAAAGTTGATTTATAAAACTTTGTAAGGTTATAAAATTAATATTTTTTACTTCAGTATTACCCATATTTGTATTATTAAAATGCTTTAGGAAAGTATGGTAATTACTTAAGTATGTGCTAGGTTTTAAAGTATTTGAATACATATTAAAATACATAATAAAAAGTTCTTTTAATAACATTATAAATCCTTAGGCTGAAATAAAATCTTCGTAATATAATTTGTAAGTGTAGTTTAAAGTATCCTTGTCGTATGATAAAACATAGGTTTTATTTTTTATTACTTGTTTTTCTTTAATAATGGTTTTTTCATTGTTTAAGTATTTGATTATGATAGTTTCTTTTTTAGTGTAATAAATATCCACAAAACGCAAACCTAAATTAATAAAAATCTCACCTTTTTTAGGGTTTAAATTATACTTTATAAAGCAGTTTTCATCATTAAAAAATTCCCATAAAACTAAGCTTATATTTTTGTAGCCTAATGAATATAAAAAACCCCTTAATTTACGATATACGCCTAAACTAAAATTATAATTATTATATGTTTTTATGTGAGAGCGTGTAAGTCTTCTTATTTTATGATGAATATACCAAGCATTTAATTTATTAATTTTAAAATCATTTTTATGTATATTTCTAAATGTTTTAAATATATACTTTACAATGTATCCCGTTGAGTTGCTTACGCTTAGTTGAAATCCTTGCGTTTCTTTATTTCGTTTTTGGTCTATTGTTAAGCCTTTTTGTGAGTGGTTTTGGGGAGCAGGGCAACATTCTTTGAATATTTTTTTTAAATATTTAATTAAGGATTTATCATTAGGAATAAACCATAAAGCGTGAATATGTGGAATTCCGTTTTTATGTGGTTCGGGAACTTTTATAAAATCGTGCTTTACATCTTTATATTTATTTAAATACCTATCGCGCATTTTTTTATGCTGATAATTTAAAATTTCGTAACATTCTTTAATAGTTAAAGGAAGTTCTAAATAATACTTATGTCTTAAATGCTTTGGAAATTCTTTTTTCAATCTAGTTTCGTTAAATTCTGAATAATCGCCTTTTACCATTCTACGATAACAACCATCAAGGGTTATTGTTATAAATAAAGGTATGTTAGAATGTAAAGTTATATTAAAATCGTTGTAAGAATTAATTATATTTAGCAATTCATAAGAATATTTAATATTTATATTTGCATTATAAGAAATATCTTTAAGTTTTAATATGTAATCTTGATTTGAAATATCTTGTAATTTAGAACAAGCTTGAAAAGTAAAAGATTTTAATAGCTTTGTTTGGCATAAATATAAATCATAATCGCTAATTCCATATTTAATCAAGGTTAATTTCCTTGTTTATGGAAGTTTAAAAAATCTAAACTTGTGCTAAACACATCATTATTAAAATACATTTTTAAGTTATATAAAGCAGCAGAAATTTCTAAGGGAGAATAAAGTCCATTTAATACGCTATGTTCTATGTAGTCGCTTGTTAAAATGTTTAAATATAAAATCTTAGCTTGAAGAGTGTCGGTTTTTAAAAGTTCTTTAAATAGGTTTTCGGTTTCGTTTATATCTTCTTGGGTTAATTTAAAATATCCAAATTCTTTAATTTTTCTTTTTTTAGCCATTAATCAAATCCTTATTTGGTTAATAAAGATTTAATTAAAAAATAACATATTACTAATTAAAATTAAAAAAATGGAACGCTTTCCTCATAACCCGAAGGACGGGGGTTCAAATCCCTCTTTCGCAACCAA
>NZ_JACGBH010000012.1:0-73877 GCF_020138295.1 Campylobacter sp. Cr9
CAAAGAACCTTCAGTAGAGAATAAGGAACCTTCAATTGAAAACAAAGAACCTTCAGTAGAGACAAAAGATCCTGATGAGCCGAAGAAAGAAGAGCAGGTAGATGAAAGCCAAAAAGGTGAAGCTGGTAAAGGTGATGGCTCAAATGTAGATGAAACTCCAAAAACTGAAGATAAAAAAGAAGAAGTTAAAGAGCCAGAATCAGGTAAAGAAGATGCAAATAAAGAAGATACAAGCAAAGGTGAAGAAGATAGCAAAAAAGATGAAGCTACTAAACCAACCGAGCCTGATGTAAGCACTCCAGAAACTAAGCCAGAGCCAAGTCCTGAAGAAGTTAAAAAAGAGCAATTAATCAAGCAAACAGAAGAAATTGTGAAAAATTTAGGCAATTTAGGAAATATGGCAAAAGATGCAGTAAGTAAGCTTGTAACAATTCTAGTAGATAGTGGAGTAAAAGATTTAGCAACATTTGATGCAAATAAATTAGACGCTACTACAAAAGCAAAAGTTCAAGATGCAGCAAATACAGTAGCAGCAAAAGTAATTGATAATGAAAAAACAAATATCGCAAGCAACGCTCTAGGTGCATTTAATGTTCAAATTAACAATATGAACAAGCGTTTAGGTGAGATTAGAGGTCTAAATGGCGAGATTGGAACTTGGTTTAGAGCTTATGGCGGAAGATTTAGCGATAATAGCAAGCATATTAATTTCTACTCAACTCAATTTGGTGCTGATAAGATGACTAATTTAAGCGATGCTGATGTTATTACTGGTGCTGTATTAGGATTTGATAAAGTTAATGCTGATACTAAAGCAAAAGGCTTTAATATAGGCTTATACGGAAGTTATATCCATAATAATGGTCTATTTGTTGATAGCGTTTTAAAATATGCAAATACAAGCTTTAAAAAGACTGGTGTAGAGTTCAAAAAACAAAACTCAGTATTATTAAGCGTTGAGGGTGGTTATAGAGCTAAGATTAACGATAAAGCTTATGTAGAGCCAAGTTTAGAAGTAATCACAGGTCATGTAGGCAAGTATGAAGCTAAGAGCAAAGCAAATACAATAAGCGTTAAATCATTTACACCAATTATGATTAAGCCTCAAGTTTATACAGGTATAGAACATAAAGACTTTGTATTTAGAGCTGGAGTTGGTGCTGTGGTAAATGCGAAAAAACAAGAAGCTGATATAGTAATCAACAATATCGTAAATGGAATTGATGCTAAAGCTAAAACTAAGTTAAATAGCAATAATCACGGATTTGTAAGCGTTGGCGGTAGCTATAAAGTAAATGATAATCTAAGAATCAACTTAGGTGTAGAAAAGAGCTTCGGAAGTAAGTTCAAAAAAGATTATGAAGTAAATACTACTATTAGATATACATTCTAATATTATTCGTTTTTCCTTCTTGTAAAAAGCTAGGTAGGGTTTATCCCTACCTATTTAATATTAAAAATTTTAATTCTTATTTTGATTTTTTATTTGTATCTTAAAATTTTAAAAAGTTAAAAAATAATATTTCAAAAGCTACTTGCATTATGATTATCGTTTGTGATTGATTTTAATAATATTTTTATTAGTGTTTAAAATAATTTTAATTCAAATTCCTAATTCAAATTCCAGAAATTTTGCAAAGAATTTGAAATAGGAATTATGATTTTTGATTATTTAGTTTTAAAAGTTCTTGTTTTGCCTTTTCTAAATCATCAAGATTTAAGACAAAATCATAATCTTTAGGCTTTTTATAAACTTTATCATAATAATTAACTAAAAGGATTTTTGCTACATTTTCTAAGTCGTTTTTCTCATAAAACGAGCTTAAATCATTTACTAAGGCATTTCCTAAATACTGCTTTAATCTCTCAAGGCAAAAATAAAAAAACTCCTTACTAATGCTTTTATAATCACTCACGCAATTATTTATTCTAGTTTCTAAACTAGCTTCACAAAATACCTTAATCCCACTATTCATTTGCTCGTAAAAATTATTAAACAATACTATTTGACCTATGTTTTTACTCTCTGCTTCTATGAAGACTTTTTCATTTTTTAAGGCTTTTAGTTTTGAAATTAGATTAATGTCAAATTGCTGTTGGCTAGGCTGAGAAAAGCCACGAGAACCAAAGGTTGAGCCTAAATGATGAGCTAAGCCTTCTAAATCAATTTTATTATCAAGTATTTTTAAAAGCCTTGTTTTTCCACAAGCTGTATTGCCTGATAAGCTCACAAAATTAGGATTTTTATAAGTGTTTAAAAAATCTATCATCTCATTTCTTAAAGACTTAAAACCACCTTCACACTTATAAACTTCATATCCGATTTCGCTTAAAATATGACCTATCGCACCACTTCGCTGACCGCCTCTAGCACAATATATGTAGATTTTGTCTTTATGTGGATTTGCTAGTTTTTCAATCTTTTTAAGATGAATGCTAGTGTTTTTACATATTAAACTAGCTCCTAATAACTTTGCATGAAATTTATTATTAGCATATTTTGTCCCAACTATTTCATGCTCATTATCATTTAGTGCGTAAAAGTTAAAAGCCTTTTTTAAATGAGCTTTTTTGTATTCGCTAGGACTTCTTGCGTCTATTAAAATATTTTTATCTAAATTAAAAAAATCTTTTGCATTAATTATTTGCATTGTAGTTTTTAAAACTCTCTTTTATTTTTAAATATAATTCATCGCTGCTAGTTCCTAGCACTCTAGTATCACAAATAGTAGTAATAAAATTAGTATCCTTATACCATCTAGGCAATACATGTAAATGCAAATGCTTTGCAATTCCAGCACCTGCTGCATCTCCAAGGTTAAATCCTATATTTACACCTTGAGCTTTTAGGGTTTTTAGCATTATGTTTTCTGCAAATCTTGCGATTTTTGCCATTTTAAGCCAAGTATTTTCATCTAATTCATTTAAAAATTCGCAATGTTTTTTAGGTGTTATTAGAATATGTCCTGGAGAATAAGGGTATTTATTCATCAAAACCCTACAATCATCATCTTCATAAACTAAAACTTCGCTATCTTCGCAAAAAGGGCATAAACTTCTATCTTCGTTAAAGTATTTATCTCTCCAAGGAGCATTAAGATATTGCATGTAAAATTCCTTTATATTTAGTATCTGGAACGTTTTTTAATAAATCAATATTAGCTACAAAAATATCAAACTGCTTTATGGTAGCTTTGAATAAATCAATATTATTTTTTGCTAAAAACGCTAAGCTAAAACCACAATTTTTAGCTAAATTTAATAAATCTTTATCACATATTTTATCCAAAATAATTCCATCAGCTCCATAAACACTAGCTTTAATAAGCTCATCTTCGCTTAAATTATTAGAATAAAAAAACAAATGCTTTTTGCTATATCTTCTAGCATATCCTAACTCATCAAAATCACTCGTAATAAAAGCATCATTAAGATCATTTAAATCATAAGAAAAATTAATTATTTTAGCTTTAAAATTGCTTAAATCCTTTGGATAAAATAGGTTAAAACTAAGACTTTTTATTAATATATCTTTGCTTAATTCTTGCATTTGTTTATCCTGTTATTGTGTAAAATTACTTCGTTTTCTTTATTAACTTCTTCGTTTTGCATTACTTTTTGCATTATTATTTTAGCGTTTTTACAATCGTTGATTAAATAATATCCCCAAGCTAAAGTATCAAGAAAATAAGCATTATTTGGTTCGCTTTCTAAAGCTTTTTTAACTAATTTTATGCCTTTATTAATATCAATTTTTTTATCAATTATTGTATAAGCATAAATATTTAGCATATTAGCACTTACTCCGCCTTTTGCTACTAATTCATCAAGCTTAAAATAATCAAAATCAAAAGGATTATCTAGCATTTCATAGATGTATGATTCAACCAAATATGAATTATTACTTGTCTTTAAGGCTTTTTGCATAAATGATTTGCTTAGTTTTTTATAATCTTTAAGATTAAAATATATTTTTAATGCCAAATCTTCATCTAAATTTGCAATTTTTAATAATTCATCTTTTTTATTATTCTCAAGTAATTTTTGCGCTAGGCTTGATAAAATATCTATATTTTTAGTATATTCATAAAGACTAAGTCCAAGGGTGTTAAATTCTTTTAAATATTTTTTATTATTTAATTCATATAAAGCATTAAATCTATAAAGTAAAAATAAAGAATAATCAGGCTCATTTGGAATATTTCTAGTATATTTTTCTACATTTTTAAAATCTTTTTCTTTAATTAGTTTCATAATAAAATCAGAATATGATTTAGGGTCAAGCCTTACTATTTTATCCCACATACCAAGCTCTTTTAAAGCGTTTAACCTAAGGGCTAAAAATGGTGCTTGTTCTTCATCGGCTTTGTTGTTTGCTTCGGCAATTTTATTGATATTTTCGGTTAGCTTTACAACTTCTTTATAATTTTTATTTGCATTTAGCATTTCAAGGTATAGATATAAAGAGTATGGATTTTCATATTTTTTATAGTATTTTTTGCTAATTTCTAAGGCATCTTTTGTAAGACCTTGATTAAATAATTCTTTACTCATAGCGTTTGCTAGATTATAATCTTCGTTTTTGTTAATGAATTCAAAATATTGTTTTTTAGCGTTTTTATAGTCTTTTTTCTCAATTAATTTTACTATATCAATTTTTTTGATTAAGTCATTATTACTATCAATTTTTCTTAATTCTTCAATTTCAAATTCCGAATTCAAATTCCCTAAAAATGCTTGTCTAATAGCTTCTTCTAAATAGGCTTTTAGCTTTGTTTTATTATAAAGTTCTTTATAAGCTTGATTTGATTGTTTAGGATTTATAGATTCGTTTAATAAAGCCTCTAGTCTTAATTCATCAAGGTTACTTGCTAAAAGTAAAGTAGAAAAACATATTAATATTATTTTACTCCAATACATTCTTTTTTAAGCTCCTTTAAATTACTTTTAAAATATTCCCAAAAAGGAAAGGTTCTACACTGATTTGGTCTTGCTTCATAAACGCCACAATTTTTATTCACTTCATCAAAAAATATACAAGCAAAACCATCTTTATATGGCTTTTCTATAAGGCTAAATCTAACCCCAACTTTAATGCAATATTTATTTACAAAATCATTAAAATTAAGTTGTTTTAGCTGTGATAATTGTATTATTTCATCGCTTGTTAAAAATATATATCCACTCTTACCAGTGCAGCATTTACCGCCACAACTTTCGCATTTAGTCTCATCAAATGAGTAAGGATAATCTTTATTGTAAATCATAACTATGCACCTTGATATTTTGATAAATATTATTTAATTCTTCGCTTAAGCCATTATCTTCATGGCAGATTAAAGCGGGTAATATTTGTATATCACTTTTACTAAGTTTTCTTGCTTTTATTAATACTAAGTTTGCGTTTTTGTCTATTTTAGTATGAATAAATCTTATTTTTTCACATTTTAATTTTGTATTTTGCATAAATTGAAATATCAAATCAATTTTTTTAGCATCATAACAAAAATATAAAAATCCGTGCGGTTTTAATAATTTATCACAGCTTTTTAAAAATATGTCTAAAGGCATAAAATCAATATGCCTTGAAGTATTTAAGTGCTTGTTACTTGCTTGCATTTTTGAATAAAACGGCGGATTAGAGATTATAAAATCATAGTGGTTATAAACTTTATAATCTTTAATATCGCTTAAAATTACTTGATAATTTATATTGTTTTCTTTGAAATTAAGTTCGCATAATTTCGCATTTTCTTCTTGAATGTCTAGTGCGTCTATTTTGATATTTTTGTTTTCGCTCATTAATATGCTTAATATTCCACTACCTGTGCCTATATCAAGCCCTAAGCCTTTTAGTTTATCAACTCTTATAAAATCATATAAAATTAAGCTATCACTATTGTAGCGATAGCCATTTTTATATTGATAAATTATCATTTATAAACTCTTAAAATAAAGCCTTTTTTGTTATCTTTTGAATACTCAGGCTCTAAACTAGAGCTAATTAAAGCATTAGGAACTTTTGATTTTATGTAATTTGCTGCGCTTTTTGTTCTATCTTTAGAAAGTCCAAAATTTGCTAAGCGAGTAAGTCTTTGCACTTCTTTTGTAGCCATATGAACGCCATCAATAGCACTTAAACTCTTAAAGCCACTATCATCTATTATAGGAGTAATTTCATATAAGTAGTTTTGATTATATTTGCTTAAGAATTTATCAAGTGCTAAACTACAAGTTTTGCTAAGTCCTATAACTCCTGATTTAATATCATCACAAATAAAAGTATCTTGTAATTTTAGACTTGCAGTATTTAATGAGCTGCCTTTTTGTGCTAATTCAAGCTTTTTTTCTAGCTCTTGAATTTTTTCTTTTTTAGCAATTAATTCATTGTTTTCTTGGTTGTAATTATTTAGTGTTTTTAAATTAAGTTCATTTAATTGCTTTAATAATTTGTCTTTTTCTTCTTCTAAAGCTATGACTTTTTCTGAATTAGTGTCTTTGCTAATTGCTAGTTTTAATTGCTCTATTTCGTTTTCTAGGCTTGTTTTTTCTTGTTTATTTCTATTTAGCTCAAGCTCTTTTGCTGTTAAATCTTCTTTTAAAGCTATATATTTTGCATTTAATTCATCATAAGCTTTTGAACTTTCAAATAATTTATCATTTAAAGACTTAATATCATTTTGCTTATTGTTTAAACTATCGTTTTTGTATTTTAAAAACTCATTGTTTATTTTGTTTAATTGAGTTGTTAGGTCAATTTTTTCTTTTTGTAAAGTGTCTAATTTAGCTTTTAAGTCTTTGTTATTTGAGTTAGTTGTATTAAACTCATTATCAATTTTGTTTAATTTTGCTAAAGCTTCATTTAAATCTTTTTCTTTTTTCTTGATATTTAATTCTAAATCTTTGTTTTTTAATTCAATGTCTTTTAAAGCTACTTCTGTTTTTGTGTTTTTTTCTTGTAGTTTTACATTTGTTTCGCTAACTTTGTTTAGCTCTTTTGTTAGATTATCAAGAGATTTTTGGTTTTTATCGCTTAATTCTTTTATGGCTTTTGTTTGTTCGTTTTTTGTTTTTTCTAATTCTAATTTAGCTTGAAAAACTTCATTTTTTAATTCATCTCTTTGTTTTTCAATGTTTTTTAAACCACTAAGCTTTTGCTCTAAATCATCTTTTACTTGATTTAGTTTTAAAATTGAAGTTTTTGCATCATCTAATTTTGCTTGAAGATTTTTATTATCTAAATTAAGCTTTACAAAATCTGAATTATTATTGCTCTTTAGTTCTTCGTTTAGTTTATTTGCTGCTTTTATTTCTTTGCTTAATTCTAAATTTTTTAAATTAAGATCATTATTTGTTTTGCTTAGCTCTGTATTAACACTTTCTAAGTTCTCAAGATTTTTTACCCTTTGTTTTAAGACATCATTTTCTTTTACTACATCGGTGTAATTTTTTTGATTTGCTACGATTTTAGCGTTTGCTTTATCAAGTTCATCTTGTAATTTTCTAGCTAAATTATCGTGTTCAAATTCGTCCATTTGTTTTTGATTGCTTAAAGTTCCTAATAAAGAGTTAAGGTTTTTTACTGCATTTTCTTTATCATTTAAACTAAGTTTTAGGCTATCGTTCTCGCTTTTATAATTTGCTAAATCTTCGTTTAATTTATCAATCATTTGCTGGAATGAGATTTTATTATTTTCATTTACTAATAAACTTTCGTTATTTAGGCGATGAACTAATTCGTTATTTTTAGTTTCTAATTGTTCGTTATGAGTTTTTAATTTTTCAATTTCCTGATACAAATTCTTTATTTCATCTGCGTTTGTTGAACTATTTTTTATGCTTTCAAGCTGTCTTGTTAGCTTTACTATTCTATCGTTTAAAATCTTATAATTTTGTTCTTCTAATTTTGGTAGCTTTATGTTAGTTGTTTTTTGTTCTTCTATTTTTGTTTCAACTGGTTTTGTATTTACAACTTCTTCTTTTTTGGTAGATGGGATTGTAAAATAAATCCCACCTAAAACAACAGCACAAGCACCTAAGCTATATAATGTTAAATTTTTCTTCAGCAATTTTAAGCCTTAGTAATAAAATCAGCAATTTTTTTAGCGTGGTTAAGTGCTGTGATAATGCTTTCTCCGTTTTTGCTAGCAATATCTCCAGCTACAAAAATATTTGATACATTTGTTTGCATATTAGCATCAAATGTAGGAACGCCTTTATCATCAATCTCTACGCCACTATTTGTAAGAAAATCAACAGGAGTTGAACCGCCGATTCCATAAATTATTCTATCAAACACTTCTTTTTCGCCATTTGTATAAGTAACTTCTGGCTTATTATCTACTTCATTTACTTCGTTTATATCAGTTGCTAGTTTTAAAGTAAGTTTTGCTTCATATACATTTTTATGATTTGTTTCGTTAATTCTGCTAAATTCAGCTCTTCTATAACATAATGTAACATTTGCTTTTTTGCTTAAATCCACAGCGTATTCAACAGCACTATTTCCACCGCCTACAACTAAGATTTTTTCACCATCTTTAGCATCGTTTGCGTTAAAATTTATAACTTTATTTAATTTAGAAGGAAGTTTGTAGCTAGGCTTGTTTGGTTTTCCCATTCTTCCTATTGCTATAATTGCATTTTTTGTTTTAAATTCGCCTTTGCTTGAATATACTACTAAATTACCATCAACTTGCTTGATTTTTTCAACTTCATTTGAAAGCATTACTTCAAAACTTCCATCGCAAAGACTTGTAAATAATTCTAAAGTTCCTTCTTTATTACCATCTTCAAATGGTATTGTTCCTTCATTTGGAATATCTATTTTATTATAAACTTTATCAACTCTTTTTCCGTCTTTATAATAGGTTCTAAAAGTTTGGCAATTTTCACTTGCTTTTTCTATTAATAACACATTTTTTAAACCATTTTTATTTGCTTCTACGGCGCTTGCAATACCTGCAGGGCCTGCTCCAATAACCACTAAATCATATAGCATTTAAGCTCCTTATTAATTTTTTTTATCTATATTAAGCATAAATTTTTAATTACAAGTAAAGATGGAGAATAAATGAGAATTTTTACAGGACTTCAGCCTAGTGGAGATTTGCATATAGGTAATTATTTTGGAGCAATTGCACCAATGATGCAAAGACAAAATGATAACGAAATGATAATGTTTATTGCAAACTACCACGCTATGACAAGCGTATTAAAAGATAAAAATACAGCTAGTTTATTTAAAGATAATATTAAAAAAGCTGCGGCAGCATTTTTAGCCTTAGGACTAAATCCAAATAAAAGCATATTTTATTTACAAAGCGATGTAAAAGAAGTTTTAGAGCTTTATTGGATACTTTCGCAATTTACTCCTATGGGATTACTTGAACGCGCACATTCATATAAAGATAAAGTAGCAAAAGGTATTAGTGCAAATCATGGATTATTTTCTTATCCTGTTTTAATGGCAGCTGATATTTTATTATTTGATGCAAAGCTTGTTCCTGTTGGAAAAGACCAAATCCAGCATTTAGAAATTACTAGAGATATAGCTATTAAGTTCAATAATGAATTTGGAGATGTTTTTGTTATCCCTGAGGCTTTAGTTAGTGAAAATACTCAAACAATAGTTGGAACCGATGGAGCTAAAATGAGTAAAAGTTATGGCAATACTATTGATATTTTTACAAGCTATAAACAACTCAAAAAACAAGTAAATAAAATAGTGAGCGATAGCACACCTATTGAAGAGCCAAAAGATTGGAAAAATTGTAATATCTATAAAATTGCTGAATTATTTTTAGATGAAAGTAAATTAGCTGAGCTTAGAGCAAGATATGAAAAAGGCGGAGAAGGTTATGGACACTTTAAGTTATATTTATGTGATGTAATCTGGGAATATTTTGCTAAAGCAAGAGATGAATACGAAAGATTATTATCTAGCAATGAAATAGAAGATATATTAAGCGATGGTGCAAAAAAAGCTAGTATATTAGCACAAAACAAAATGCAACAAGTTTATAAAGCTTTATATTTATAAGGAGTTAAAATGATAGATTTAAGAAAAATTGAAGAAAATTATGAAGTTTTTAATCAAAAATTAAAAGCAAAAAAAGTTGATGAAGGTGTTTTAAAAAACTTATTAGATACTTATAATGAAACAAAAAGTATAAAAATAGAATTAGAAAACGCACAAAGCTTTCAAAATAAATTCTCAAAAGAAATGGGACTTAAAGCAAAATCAGGCGAAGATATAAGCGAACTTAAAAAATCTTTAGAAGAAAATAAGAAAAAAATCGCAGAATTAAGCGAAAAAGTAAGCATAAGCGAAACAAAATTAAATGAAATCGCAGCAAATATTCCAAACTTAATAGCTGATTGTGTGCCTATTGGAAATGATGAAGATGAGAATGTGGAAATTAAAAGAGTTTTAACCCCTCCAACATTTAATTTCACTCCAAAAGATCATCACGATTTAGGTGTAGCACTTGGTTGGCTTGACTTTGAGCGTGGGGTTAAAGTTGCTAAAAGTCGTTTTGTAGCTTTGCGTGGCGAAGGTGCAAGACTTGAGAGAGCTTTGTATAATTATATGATAGATTTTAACCGCTCAAGAGGATTTGAGTTCGTAAATACTCCTTATATAGTAAATGCTAATACTATGTTTGGCACAGGACAATTGCCTAAATTTAAAGAAGATTTATTTAAGATTGAAGATGAAGAATTATATTTAATTCCTACAAGTGAAGTTAGCGTAACAAACTTATATAATGATGAAATAATACCTTTGAATGAATTACCTATAAAAATGACTTGCTATTCTCCTTGCTTTAGAAAAGAAGCAGGAAGTGCAGGGCGTGATACAAGGGGAATTATTCGCCAACATCAATTCGGAAAAGTTGAACTTGTAAGTATTAGTACTCAAGAAGATAGTGATAAGGTTTTTGAAGATATGCTTAGTTGTGCTAGTGATTTATTAACAAGTTTAGGTTTAGCGCATAGACATTTAATGCTTTGTAGTGGGGATTTAGGCTTTAGTGCAGGAAAAACCGTTGATTTAGAAGTATGGCTTCCAGCTCAAGGAAAATATAGAGAGATTAGCTCGGTTAGTAATTGCTATGATTTTCAAGCACGCAGAGCAAAAATAAGATATAAAGATGAAAATGGTAAAAACAAATTAGCTCATACGCTAAATGGCTCAAGCTTAGCAGTAGGAAGAACTTTAGTAGCTATTATGGAAAATTACCAAAGAGAAGACGGAAGCATAGCAATTCCTGAAGTTTTACAAAAATATATGTAAGATAGATTATGGCTAACGAGCAAGTAATAGTAATAGAAGAAGAAAGCACTCTTCCAGTTAAGCAAAGTAAGTTCAGTAAAAAAAGCATAATATTAATTGCTGGGCTTGTTTTGCTGATTATTATATTACTTGCTGTTTTATTGTTTTTAATTTTTACAAAAGATGATACACAAGAAATCAAAGTAGAGCAAAATGAATTAATAGAGCCAAAAATAAGCATACAACAATTTAAAAGCCAAAAATTAGATTTAATGGTAGCAAAAGCTAATGCTTTATATGAAAACGGCAATAAAAACGAAGCTTTAAAAATATATGAAAACATAGCTAAATACAACGAAAGTTTTTCTCATTATAATTTAGGTGTTTCTAGAATGAAACAGTTAAATTATAAAGAGGCTTTAGAGAGTTTTCAAAAGGCTTTAGAAAATAACGAAAATAACACAGTAGCAGCACTAAATGCGGCTGTTTGTGCTTTAAAATTAGAAAAAACAAAAGAGTTTAATTATTATATAGATTTAGCATATTCTTATTTAAGTAGCGAAAAGAACTCAAGCCTTTATTATTATTATCTTGGCTTAGTAAATTATTATAAAGGTTTTTATCCTGAAGCTTTACAAGCTTTAGATAAACAAATTCATCCTTTGTATCAGAATGATGCGAAATATTTAAGAGCAAAAATTTTAAGCTCATTTAATAAAAGTTCAGAAGCTATAAAAGAATTAAATTTTCAAGATTCTTATGATAAAAATTTATCTTTAGGCTTATTACATGCAAGAAATGCAGAGTATAACAAAGCTAGATTTTATTTAAAAAATGCCTTAGAAAAAAGAATAAAACCAAAAGAAACTAAACTAGCTTTAGCTTTAGTTGATATAAAATTAGCTGAATACCAAGAAGCAGCAAAACTATTAAAAGAATTAGAAAAAAGCGATGCTGAGTGGCTTAAGTCAAGCTATAATTTAAAAACTACTATTGATGATAGAATATTTGATATTAACTACGCGCAAAATACTTATGAAAAAAAGTTTATAGATTCAAAAAAACAAAAATATGATTTGATTTTTTATTTTTCACCTTTTAAGGTTTTTGATGCAAGTAGTGCAACGAAAATGATAAATAAAGCAAATGTAAATATTTATTTAGATGATTTAGGCAAAAGCTCAACATATCTTAAAAATAGCCAAACATTATCAAGAATAAATATAAAAATCACAAAGGCTTTAAATTATGCCTTTAATTACGATGTAAAAAGTGCAAGCGAGTTATTAAGCGAATTAGTAAAAGAATATCCACAACATAGCATTTTGCAATATGATTTAGGATTAGCTTATGCACTTTTAGGAAAATATGACTTAGCAAAAAAACACTTTTTGGCAAGTTATCATCTTGATCCAAAGAATTTAAGAGCTGGGATTTATGCTTTATTTTGTTCTGATTTGTTATATGATGATGTTGTGAAGTTTGAGCAAGACTTGCAATATAATTTAAATTATATTGAAGATGAAAAAGACAAAAATTATTATCTAGCACTTTTATCGCTTAAAAGAAAAGATTATGTAAATATGCAAGCTTTTTTAAAGCAAGATAATGTAAATAATATAAGCAATATTAGTCTTGAAATTTTAGGATATTATATTCAAGGTGAGTATGAAAAAATGATTGATAGATCAAAGCTTTTAATAGATTTGAGTAATGATGATATAATCGCTAATATACTTTATTTCTCGCTTAAAAATAATCAAAAAGATGTTAAAGCTTATGCAAAAGATGTTCAAATGTATTTTTTAAATAAAAAGCTTGATTATCGCTCACTTTTTGGTGGTGCAAAAATCGTAGGATATAACTATGTAAAATTAATGCAAATCTCAGGTCTTTTACAGCAAGAAAGAGAAAAATTAAAAAAATACCTAAAAACTAACGAAGATTTAGGAGCATTAAAAGCTTTAGCTTATATTGATATTTACGCAAATGAATTTGAAGAAAGTTTCGCACTTTACAATAGTCTTATAGATGATTATGATATTAATGATTCGGATACTTTATTTTTAGCAAGTGTTGCAGCTATTGGTGCAGGTCATAATAATTCAGCCATTGCTTTACTTGAATTATCTCGTGTAAATAACCCTAATAATCTTGAATCAAGATTGGCTTTAGCTCTTTTATATCATGAAGCGAAAAATTACGAATCAGCCATAGCACAATACGAAAAGATGAATGATGAATATACTTCAGAGTTCTTTACATTTCAGATTTTTAGATAAGAATTTGAATTAGGAATTTGGGTTAAAAATGGGGTAAGCAAATGGCTTTTAAAAATGCAATTATTGATGATAGATTAGATAAAAAATACTCACTTTCTTATATCTACGGAGAACATACTAATAGTTGGTATGGCAGACAATGTCATAAATTTCCTTATGATTGGTATATTGTAATAGATGAAGAATTAGACTGCTGGTTTATGAATTGTATGTATTTTGATGACCCTGAGCTAGACCATGCAAAGCTTAATAAATCTTTGTGGATTTTATATTATAAAGGCGAGCATATAAGGATAATTTTAGATTATGATATTAGCCAAGAGATTGATAATGTAGTTTATGACAAAGTCTATAAAATACTTTCTATAAGTGATAATAAAACATTAAGTGAAAAAGAAATAATAGCTTTATTAAAAGAAATATTAGCTGTTTATAAATGGGATGGAAGCTTAGATGAGAAAGAAGAATGTACAATTTATGTAAGAGAAGGAATATTTGAAGAGCTTTTGTAGTGTAAAGATTATATTTTAAAGCTAATTCCTATTTCAAATTCCGCAAATTTTTAAAGGAATTTGAAATAGGAATTTGAGTAAAGAATATTTATAATAAAGGATAGTTATGAAGACTTTTTTAAACTGGTTAATAAGTGAAATTAAATCAAATGAAAAATCTTTCATAGCTTTTTCTTTTTCTGTTAAAAAATTAAATATTTATTATTATTTATTTTTTGCTTTATACTTGCTTATAAAACCTGATAATATCACTAAAATGTTTCGTGTATTTATAGATGAAAAAGCAGTCTATGATGATATATTTTTATTAATTCCTTTTGCAGGACTTCAGATTATTTCTTTAGTGGTATTTATTCCATCTTTTATAGTGATTTTATTTAACTTATTAATTGATAAAGATAAAATCAATCTTGCTTGTGAATTAGAAGATTTTTTCAAAGCTTTGTTTTATGCTTTTATATTTGTATTTTGCATATTTTTTGCTTTAAGTTTTATTACTCAATCTAATGAACTTTTCTTTATTTGTTTAATAGCGTTTGTTTTTATATCTATATTGTTATTTGTAATTGCTAAAGAAAATATGCATTATTTTTTTAGCATTATTTTATATCTTACTTGTTCATTACTTCTTTATGAGCTAATAGATATTTTTTATATTTTAGTTTCTTTTTTGATTTTACTTATAATTTCAGTTTGCATAAGGCTTAGAAGTATTTATTTGTTTTTATTGTCAATGCCTTTGATATTTCATTATTTTATAGATTTTGCACATAGTTATTTTGCAAGTAGTGAAGGTGTTATAAAGCCTTTAAGCGAACTATTTACTTCTTTAGGTATTTTGCTACTAATAATAATTTATGATAGAAGAAAAAGTCCTATTTATAAAAGATAGGACATTAGCTATATTGATGGTTATATTGTTTTTTGCGAGTGAAGAAAAATTTTTTATAAAAGTTTTTAAAATATTTTTTAATCATATTTTTTTTGCTTGTTCTTATGCTATTAAATATCATATCAAGCTCAATTCTTTCCTTTTCAGTTATCACCTTTAATCCTTTATTTGTTTTCTTATACGAGACATTAAAAACAATAGCTCATCATCATCTAATTCACAAAGCATAGTAAATACAGCCTTTACTGCTTGCGGTTTAGAATTGCCTAAACGCCAATCCTGATATGTTCGCATAGGTAATCCTAAACGCTGCGACATTGCTTGTAATGAGATTTTTTTCCCATTTTCTTTACTTTCAATCGCATTATGTAATAAATTAAATATATCGTTCGTCTCTAACATTTATAAATTATACGATATGAAAAATTAAACTTCGCTAAAACGAAGTTAATATTTGAGAAAAAATATAAAAAATACTAAAAATATTTTTAATAATACCTAAAATTATCTTTTTAATACTAAATAATGTATAAAATATACAATAATTTTTACTATAAATAATTTTATTTAAGAAAGTTGAGTGTAAGTGGCTAAATAGTTACTTGATAGTTAACAACTCAAGTGATATAATTCGCTTATCAATTTTAAGGCAAGAGTGACAATGAGTAAGAAAACTGATTATATACTAGAGCAAATGATTAAAGCTTACTTAAACGAGCAAAATCCTATCGGCTCTATGTTATTGCAAGATAGTTTGAATGTTCCTGCTAGCACTATTAGGGTTTATTTTAAACAACTTGATAGTGATGGTTATATTTCTAAACTTCATGCAAGTGGTGGAAGAATTCCTACTCAAAAAGCTATGAAGTATTATTGGCATCAGTTTTTTAACTATACTTTTAATACTGAGCTAGAAATTAATTCAAGTTTAGAACTTTTAAAAGTTGCTAGCGAAAATGATTTATTTTGTCTTGTGGTTGATAATAATAAAGTGTTTTTAAATGAAGTTTTGAATATTGATAATAGATTTATTATTTTAGACTTTAGCCAAAAGCAAGTTTTAATTAATTTTAATGATGAGTTAAATGTTTTATTTAACCAAATAAAAGGATACGAAATCAATGATATTAAAACTATTTTATATAGGCTAAATCTTTTAAATATTTTAGATGAAATAGAAAATGCTTTTAAAAATAAAATTAAATTTATTTGTGGAGAAAAGATTTTTGCAAATATTGTAAAACTTTCTTCATTTAGCTCTATTATGAATGCGAAATTGCTTGATTATTTTACAAGCAGTTTAATTTATGATGAGTTATTTTTACCTGAATATATGGGAGTTAAAATTGATTGTAATTTTAAACAAAATAAAAGCACTCTTGTATTAGCAGGTAGTATTTTTACAGATTATGAAAATGTTTTAAATCAGTTAAGGGAGGCAATATGAGCGAAAAAGCCACGCAAGAAGAAATTGTAGAAAATAACGAAGAAGTTTGCGAATGCAATGAAGATTGTGCTTGCGAACAAAACGAATTAAGCAATGAAGAAATTGCTTTAAAAGCAGAGCTTGATAAAGCAAATGAAGAAGTTGCGAAATTAAAAGACGCTTATCTTAGAGCAAATGCGGATTTTGATAATTATAAAAAACGCTTAGAAAAAGATAAGCAAAGTGCTGTGCTTTATGCACAAGAAGGATTATTAAAGGATTTAATTCCTGTTTTAGATGCTTTAGAAAATGCTTGCAATTTTGAAGCAGATGATGAGTTTTCAAAGCAGCTTAAGCAAGGTATTGAAAATACTTTAAGTTTATTTAAAAACATTTTAGCAAAACATGGAATTGCTGAAATCGTAGCTAATGTTGGAGATGAATTTAATCCAAATTATCACGAAGCAATGATGCATGTAGAAGCTGATTTAGAGCCAAATTGCGTTGCAGCTATGTTTCAAAAAGGCTATATGTTAAACGAAAGAATTATAAGAGCTAGCAAAGTTAGCGTATCAAAATAAAAGGAGAATATTATGGGAAAAGCAATAGGTATAGATTTAGGAACAACAAACTCATGTGTGGCAGTTTTTGAGCGTGGAGAAAAGAAAGTAATTCCAAACAAAGAAGGAAAAAACACAACTCCATCAATTGTTGCATTTACAGATAAAGGTGAAATTTTAGTTGGAGATAGTGCTAAGCGTCAAGCAGTAGCAAACCCAGAAAAGACAATTTATTCAATCAAAAGAATTATGGGTCTTATGATGAATGAAGAAAATGCAAAAGAAGCAGCAAAGCATTTACCTTATAAAATAGTTGATAGAAATGGTGCTTGCGCTATTGAGATTGCAGGTAATGTTTATACTCCACAAGAAATTTCTTCAAAAGTTTTAATGAAACTTAAAGAAGATGCTGAAAGTTATTTAGGAACACCTGTAACTGATGCAGTTATTACTGTTCCTGCATATTTTAACGACGCTCAAAGAAAAGCGACTAAAGAAGCAGGACAAATCGCAGGTCTTAATGTATTAAGAATTATAAACGAGCCAACAGCAGCAGCTCTAGCTTATGGTCTTGATAAAGTAAGTGCTGAAAAAATCGCAGTATATGACCTAGGTGGTGGAACATTTGACGTTACAATTCTTGAGACTGGTGATGGCGTAGTTGAGGTTCTTGCAACTGGTGGTAATGCTTTCTTAGGTGGAGATGATTTTGATAATAAATTAATTGATTATCTTGCAACTGAGTTTAAAAACGAGCAAGGTATTGATTTAAGAAATGACAAAATGGCTTTACAAAGATTAAAAGAAGCTGCAGAAAATGCTAAAAAAGAGCTTTCAAGCACAAACCAAACTGAAGTGAATTTACCATTCATTACAGCAGATTCAACAGGTCCAAAACACCTTGTAAAAACTATTACAAAAGCTCAATTTGAAGGAATGATTGATTCACTTGTGGCTGAAACTATCAAAAAAATTAATGAAGTTATAAGTGAAGCAGGAATTAGCAAAAACGAAATTAAAGAAGTTGTAATGGTAGGTGGTTCAACTCGTGTTCCTTTAGTTCAAGAAGAAGTTAAAAAAGTATTCGGAAAAGAACTAAATAAGAGCGTAAATCCTGATGAAGTTGTTGCGATGGGAGCTGCTACTCAAGCAGGAATTATTCAAGGCGATGTAAAAGATGTGCTTTTACTTGATGTTACACCACTTAGCCTTGGAATTGAGACTTTAGGTGGAGTTATGAGTAAAATTATTGAAAAAGGTGCGACAATTCCAACTAAGAAAAGTCAAACTTTCTCAACTGCAGAAGATAATCAAAGTGCAGTTACAATCAATGTTTTACAAGGTGAGCGTGAGTTTAGCCGTGATAATAAATCACTTGGTAATTTCAACCTTGAAGGAATTCCAGCAGCCCCAAGAGGTGTGCCACAAATTGAAGTAACATTTGATATTGATGCGAATGGTATTTTAACAGTAAGTGCTTTAGATAAAGCAAGTGGTAAAGCTCAAAACATTACAATCACAGGTTCAAGTGGATTAAGTGATGAAGAAATTAAAAATATGATAAATGAAGCTGAGAAAAACAAAGAAGCTGATAAACAAAGAAGAGAAGTAGTAGATGCTAAAAACCAAGCTCAAAGCTTAGTTCATCAAGTTCAAAAGAGCCTAGGAGAATTAGGTGATAAGGTAGAAGCTGCTACTAAACAAGAAATTGAAGGTGCTATAAATGAGCTAAATGATGTGATTAATAATGAAAACGCAACTAAAGCTCAAATTGATGAAAAAATGAAAAAGCTAAGCGATGCAAGTCATAAATTAGCTGAAAATCTTTACAAAAAAGATGAAAACAAAGACACTAAAAAGAGCGAAAAAGACGACGCAGTAGATGCTGAAGTAGAGTAAAAAACAAACAAACTAGTCTAATTAGGATTTAATCCTTACTTTTTAGGAATTTCTTAATTGAAATTCCTAAAACTTCTTAAAACAAATCACACAACCTACATAAAAACTTAAAAATTAAAAGTCAAATTCCTATTTCAAATTCTTGTAAAATTTCTGGAATTTGAAATAGGAATTTAAAAGTATTTTTAACTAGAAAATAATAAATATTGATTTTTGTTTAAATATTGAAATCTTTTATTTTCAAATAAAAAAATATAAATATTTATTCTCATTTAATCACAATAAATAATTTAATATTGTCAATGGGGGGGGGTAATCCACATTATTTTATTTCAAAAATAAAACTCGCAAAATTTAATGATAAAGATTTAACAAATAGTTATGTTTTTTATTTAATAACAGACAAAAACCTTTATTAGAAGTTTAAAAAATATTGAAAATAAAAGATTTCAAGTTAAAGGTAAGGAATGAGAAAAAATATTGCAGTTATTTTAGCAGGTGGTAGTGGGAGTAGGTTTGGCCTTGATTATCCTAAGCAGTTTGTAAAATTAGCAGGTAAAACAATTATAGAACATACAATAGAAATTTTTGAAAAGCATAAGCAAATTGATGAGATTTGTATTGTATGTAAAAAAGAATATATTAATAAAATTGAAGAATTAAGCATTAAAAATCAATTTAAAAAAATTAAAAAAATCATAGCAGGTGGAAAAGAGAGAAAAGATTCATCATATAATGCAATTGTATCTTATGGTGATTTAGATGTTAATTTGATTTTTCATGACGCTGTAAGACCATTTTGTTCTAGTGAAATTATAACAAATGTTATCAAGGCTTTGAAAAATTATAACGCAATAGATGTAGCTATTAATGCATCAGATACTATTATACAAACACAAAATGAGTTTATAAAATCAATCCCTAATCGTAATGATTTAATGCAAGGACAAACACCGCAAGCTTTTAGATTGCAGACTATAAAACAAGCTCATGAATTAGCAAATATTGATAAAGATTTTATCTTTACTGATGATTGCGGAATAATAAAGAAGTTTTTGCCTGATGAAAAAATATTAGTAGTAAAAGGCGATGTTAAAAATATCAAAATCACTTATCAACAAGACTTACTCTTTGCTGATAAGATATTTCAATTAAATACCCAAAATATTAGTAGTGAAAATAGTTGTCTTGAAAAGTTAGAAGATAAAGTTATTATGATTTTTGGTGGCTCATCAGGTATTGGCAAAGAAATATCAACGCTTGCTAAATCTTATAAAGCTAATGTAAAAGTCTTTTCAAGAAGTACAACAAATACAAATATCGCAAACATTAATGATGTTAAAAAAGCATTTTTAGATACTTATAATGAATTTGGAAAAATTGATTATGTTGTTAATTCAGCAGCTATTTTGATTAAATCTGCTTTAAATCATACTGATTTTGAAGATGTTAAAACGATAATTGATACTAATTATTTAGGTGCTATTAATATTTGTAAGATTGCTTATGAATATTTATATAAAACTAAAGGCTCTATTCTTAATTTTACATCAAGCTCTTATACAAGAGGTAGGTCAAATTATGCCTTATATTCAAGCTCAAAAGCTGCTATTGTAAATCTTACTCAAGCCTTAAGTGAAGAATATATTTTAGATAATATTAAAATAAATTGCATAAACCCACAAAGAACACTAACTCCTATGAGAATAAGAGCTTTTGGCAAGGAAGACCCTGCTACTTTATTGGATGCAAAACATGTAGCAAAAATTTCTTTAGATACTTTAATAAGCGAACTAACCGGCCTAATTGTTGATATTGGGGTAAAAAATGCTTAAAAGATTATTTAAAAAATTAAAAAAAATTGAGCAAAAAGAAATAGTAAATAATTATAAAGAACCTAGTATCTTTAAAGATTTTGAATTTGCTGTTTTTTCTGGAGAAGTAGGGGAGAATGCCTTTTCTCATATTAATATTTGGTATAAAGAATTTGAAAAATCAAATATGAATTTTTTAATCCTTTTAAGCAATGAAGAAGCCTTGTTAATGCTTAAAGCATCGTATCCTTTGGCTAATTTTATTTTACTTGATAATAAAAGTAAAATAGATGATTTTTTCACTCGTTATACTACACTTAAGGCGATTTTTTATATTTCCAATACTGGTAATATTGCTAATTTTTTATATCAAACTCATTTAAAACATATTTTTATAGGGCATGGAGATAGCGATAAAAGTTCAAGCGCTCATAAATTTTTTAGAGTTTATGATGAGATTTGGGTAGCTGGTGATGCTCATATTGATAGGATTAAAAATGCTAGATTTAATCTAAACGGTTTAGAGTTTAAAAAAGTAGGACAACCTGCAATGTTAGAAATACTAGAGAAAAAAGCCATTATAAAAGATAAGAAGCTTTTATATCTTCCTACTTGGGAAGGACTTTATTTTGAACAAGATTATTCTTCTTTAGCACATATTCAAGATATTATTTCTTGTATTGATTTTAAAATATCAATAAAACTACATCCTTTTACAGGTAAAAAGATAAAAGAGTATAAAGACTTAGAAGAAAAGATACAAAATGCTAATGTAATAGATAGAAAAATCAAATTAAGTGATGTTATAAATGATTACAATTATTTTATTTGCGATATTTCATCAGTTATTACAAGTGTTTTAGCACTTGATTGCCCTATATTTTTATACATGCCAAAAGACAAAGTTATCAAAATAGCAAAATCAAATATGCATTATTGTGAGTATTGCTATGTATTTTCTAATTTAGAAGAATTTAAAATCGTATTTAGAAGAGTTGTAAATGGCGATGATTATTTAAAGACTAATAGGCAAAGAGCAATTGAGTATATTCTAAATATTAAAGATACATTAAACAATACTTTTATAAAAGAACTTCATAATTTAAAGGATATAAAATGATAATACTTGCAAGTGGAGAAAATGAAATAAAAGGCTTAAATCATATTAAATATTTTTTAAAGATTTTTCAATTCAGCGATATTAAATTTGCTATTTTGGTAAGAAATGAAAAATTATTTAAAAAGTTAAATTCTCTAAAATTAGAAATAGATATTTTTTATGCAAAAAGTGCTGTTGATGTTGATGAATTGTTTGCGAAGTTGCAAAAATTAAAAGCCATTTTTTATATGAGTAATACTACTAATAATATTCATTTATTAAGATATAACGAATATAAGCATATTTTTATAGGCTCAAGATATTATAAAAGAGATTCAATAGTTACTAATATGTTAAAAGCTTATGATGAATTATGGCTTCAATCTCGTGCAGAGTATAATAAACTAGCAGCTAATTTACCTTTAGATAAAATGCAAATTTCTTTAGTTGGTAAAATAGGTGCAAAAGAGTATTTAAGTAAAAAAACTAAAGATAAAAGCTTGTATATTTTCTCTAGTTTTGATGATGTGCAAATTAGGGTATTAAGATATGCTTTAAAATCAAGTGATACGATAATTATAAAAAATAATAAAAACGATTATTTTGCTTTTGCTGAATTACAAGATTATTTAAAATCAAACAACTTAGAATGTAAATTAGATACAAGTATTCAAGCGCAATATATAAAAGAAGCTAGCAAAATTATTTGCGATGAAGCTAGTTTTAATGAAGATTTTTTGATAAATAACGCTCAAGTCATTGTTTATTACAAGAATAATGATAATAAATTAAATGATTTATTAAAACATTTGCAATTTTATAAAACATATGATGAATTTTTAAGCATTGATAATAATGATAAGGTTGCTTTAGGTAATTTCGTAGAGTATTACTTAGGAAAAAGCTTTTTGCTAAATAATATTTTTATAAATAAATTAAAAAAGCTATAAGGATATTATAATGAAAATTATTTTGTTTAAGAATTCTTATTTATGTGAAGATAAAAACATAATTGATTTAATATATGCTTATGTAAATACAAAGTTTTAAAATGATAGTAATTTATTTAGATAATAAAATCAAAGGTGCCATAAATCAACTAATAAGCTATTTTTTAGAAGGCATTTTTGATAAAGATAAAACTTTGGTGGTGTTTAAATTTTATTTTAAAAGTTATTTTTATTATAAAAAGGAACTTAGAAAATATGGTATAAAATATATTTGCTTTTATAAAAACCCTAAGTTAGAAAATGTAAAAATAATTTTTTATCCATTTAATGCTCAATCAAATTGTAAAATGCTTGCAAATTATAAAGCTAAGCATATTTTTATTACACATGGAGAAAGCAATAAGCTCTCAAGCATTAAGCCTATTATTAGGATTTATGATTATATTTTTTGTGCTGGAGATGTAGGAATTTTAAGGCATTTAAAATATAAAAATTGTAATGAATTAGATATAAAAAACAAAAAAATCATAAAACTTGGAGATACCTTTGTAGGTTGTAATAATTACGAAAGAGATTTAAAAAGTTTTAGTATTTTATACGCTCCTACTTGGGAAGGTGGGCTTAAGTCTGAATGTTATACAAGTCTTAGCAAAGATTTAAAATCATTTAAAATTATCGCAGAGTTTGCTAAAAATCATGCTTGTAATGAAATATTATTACAAGCTCATCCAAATACAGGTCATAGAGATTTTAGATATAAAATATATTTAATGCAAGGAGAAAAGTTTTTAAAATCACTTGGATTTGTAGTAAAAAAAGTAGGTTGGTATTACAATACAAATATTAAAAATTATAAGATTTTTCATGCATTTACAGATATTTCTGCAATGGAAATAGGCTTGCTTAATAAAAATATTCCTATGAATATATTTTTTACAAATGCAAAAAATTCTATGATTGATGATGAGCTTTTAAACGATTATTACGAAAAAATAAATGCTTATAATATTGATTTAAATTTTAACTACGATGAATATTTAAAGAAAGTAAAGAATAAATATATCGGTTATACTTTTGATAATCTTTGCAATTTAAGTAAAAATAAAAGACTTGAAATCATTATTGATTTTATTTTAAAAAATCATTAAAAAATATTTAATTAAAAATTGAAATTCCTATTTCATAATTTTTTGGAATTTGAAATAGGAATTATAAAAATTAGCAAGAATAAGTTGTCTTAAACTCATAAGCAGTAGGGCGTTGTTCTACTGGCCAAACTTGATTTTTAAACTTCATATGTTGATAATCTTGTATGCAAACATCAGTAAATGCAGGTTTTAAGTAAGCATTATCACGAATAAGACTTTCTAAAGCACCTCTTAAAGTGTGTGGTAATTGCTCTATGCCTTTTTCTCTAATCTCATCAAGGCTTAGTTTGAATAAGTTTTCATCCATAGGACCTGCTGCTGTAAGCTCATTTTTGATACCATCAAGACCAGCTAAAAGCATTGATGAAAATGCCAAATATACATTGCTAGAGCTATCAGGGAAACGCATTTCAACTCTTGCGCTTTTTTCATTAATTCCATAAGGAACCCTACAACTTGCAGAGCGATTTTGGCAAGAGTAGGTTAGAATTGATGGAGCTTCAAAGCCTGGTATTAATCTCTTATAAGAATTTGTAGTAGGATTTGTAAATGCTGTTACACTTCTTGCATGCCTTAAAACACCGCCTATATAATGAATTGCAGTTTTGCTAAGTCCTGCATAGCCGCTTTTATCATAAAATAAATTTTTGCCATTTTTAAACAAACTCATATGAACATGCATTCCGCTACCATTATCAAGATGAAGTGGTTTTGGCATAAATGTAGCTGTTTTACCATTTAGATGAGCTACCATTTTTACAACATATTTATAGATTTGTACATTATCAGCAGCTTCTACTAAGGTATTAAACTTAACTCCGATTTCGCCTTGACCTTGTGCGTTTTCATGATGATGAACGAAGCACTCGAGCCCAACTCTTTCTAATACTTGAACCATCTCAGCTCTTAAATCTTGCATACTATCTACTGGTGGCACTGGAGTATAACCGCCTTTTCTTCTAGGGCGATGACCTGTATTATACGCATCATCGTAGTGTTTTGCATCGTTCCATTCGCCTTCTTCTGTATCTATTAAATACATAGAATGATTCATAGTATCAACAATCTTTACATCATCAAAGATGAAAAACTCATTCTCAGCTCCAAAATAAGCTTTATCAGCGATACCGCTTTCATCTAGCATTTTTAGTGTTCTTTTTGCTATTGTTCTAGGGCATTTTTCATAAAAATCATTTTTATAAACATCAAAAATATCGCAAATTACAATAACGGTATTATCGCTTGTAAATGGGTCAATAAAAGTTGTTGTAACATCAGGGATTAGTATCATATCGCTTTTTTCAATAGGCTGCCAACCTTTATATGAACTTGCATCAAAAGGTATTCCGTTTTTAAGAACATCTTCATCTACGCTTTTCATTGTATAGGTATGATGATTCCAAGTGCCATCAAGAGAAGTAAATCTAAAATCTACAAACTTAATTTCATTGCTTATACAAAAATCAAAGAATTCGGTAACATTATTTACAAATTTAGCCATTTTTTTAACCTTAAGTTAGATTTGTTAGGCTATGATTTTAACTAATATTTTTTAATTAAGTATTATTTTAAGGAAGAAAATAATGACGCAAGAAGAATTAGACGCTTTAATGGCGGGGGGTCTTGATGATTTTGATGATGAAATCATTGATGAACCAAAAGCTAATGAAATCCAAGAAGAAGTAAAGATAGAAGATGAAGATTTAGCTTTAGAAGAAGAATACAAATCATATAGACCAGATTCAAGAAAATCATGGCCGCCACCACCACCAACAGAAGATCACAAAGTTGTAAATCAATTAGATGATGTTACTCGTGATAGCGAAGTTAAGGCTACTGAGTTACTTGAAAAAATTGAAACAATGATGGATTATTTTGCAACTGCTGAAAAGATTATAAAAACATTTAAAAAGTCAGTTCAAAATCAAGTTGATTTATTTACAACTTTAAATGAAAAGTTTCCTAATGTTAATAAATTTAGCGAAGCTTTAGAAGATTGTAAAAATCAATTATCAAGCATTGATGAAGCGTTAGATAATTTAGCTATGGGTCAAGATGAAGCTATGATGGCAATGGATGCTATGCAATACCAAGATATTCATAGACAAAAGATTGAGCGTGTTATAAATGTTATGAGAGCATTGTCTAAATATATGAATAGCTTGTTTGAGGGTAGAATTGATGATGAGAAAAGAGTTAGTAGTGCTGTTCATATTGAAGGTGATAACACGGCTGATTTAGTAACAAACGATGATATTGAAGCATTAATTGCATCGTTAGGTAAAAAATAATGATAAGACCACAAATAATTGCTCCAGCAGGTAATTTAAAAAAATTAAAAATTGCTGTAAATTATGGTGCTGACGCTGTTTATGCAGGGCTTTCATCGTTTTCTTTGCGTTCTCGTGCTGCTAAGGAATTTGATGAAACTAGCTTTGCAGAAGGTATTAAGTATGCTCATGATAGGGGTGTGCAAGTTTATGCAACTGTGAATGGTTTTCATGTAAGCGCACAAATTGAAGGGCTAAAAAGACACTTAGCATTGCTTGCTGAATTAAAGCCAGATGCTTTAATAATTGCTAGTATAGGTGCGATGAAATTAGCAAGAGAAATTGCACCAAATATTCCTATACATGTAAGCACTCAAGCAAATATTTTAAACTATGAAGATGCTTTAGTTTATAAAGAATTAGGAGCAAAAAGAGTTGTAATTGCTAGAGAATTAGGCTTAAAAGACGCTTGTGATATAGCAAAAAATGCAGATATTGAAATAGAAGCTTTTGTTCATGGTTCTATGTGTTTTGCTTATAGTGGAAGATGTTTAATCTCAGCAGTTCAAAGTGGCAGACGCTCGAATCTAGGAGCTTGTGCGAATGATTGTAGATTTCCTTATGAGTTGTATGCTAAAAACCCAGAAAACAATGCTTTATTTAGAGTTGTAGAAGATGATTTAGGAACTCATATTTTCAATTCAAAAGATTTAAAATTAGCTAATTATATAGATAAAATTATGGAAAAAAACGCCATAAATGCTTTTAAAATTGAAGGAAGAACTAAAAGTGAGTATTATGTAGCATGTGCTACTAGAACTTATAAACAAGCAGTTCTTGATACTTTAAATAATCAATTTGATGCTAAAAAATATGATGATGAATTAAATACCTTAAAATCTCGTGGTTTTACAGATGGATATTTAATGGCAAGACCTTATGAAAAAGAAGATACCCAAAATCACGAAACTTCTATAATGCAAGGAACTATGCAAGTTCATGGATTTAGCGAAAATGGTAAGAGCATTGTTAGTAAAGGTGTTATTAAAACAGGTTTTGAGTATGAAATTTTTGCACCTTTAAATGCAAAAATTGAGCTTGTTAGCAATGAAATAGGCGAAATTTATAAGCGTGATGATAAATATTTTTGTAAGTTTAAAAAACTTATAAATGAAAATAAAAAAGAATTTATTGAATTACACAGCGGTAATGTAAATGAGATTTTAAGTCCATCTTTATTACCAGAGTTTAGTTTTTTAAGAGCATAAAGGATAAAAATGCAAACATATCTTGAACTTAGTGAATTTTGTAAATTAGTTCATTTAAATGAAGAAGTTGTAATGGCTATGGTTAAAAGTGGTTCTTTAAAACATAAATATGAAAACGATAGACTTTTAATTGAAGCAAATGCAGGAACTTTTGCTATCGTTCCTGTTAAGGATAAAAACATTGAAGTTCAAGATATTGCAAATACACCAGCCGGTAATTTTATAGAAAAAACTATTGGAACTATTTTAAATCTTCACGAAAAAGTATTAGATGCAAAAGATGAAACGCTAGATGTTTTAAGGGGAGAAAATGCTTTTTTAAAGGAAGCACTTTATTCTATGCAAGAACTTTATGATGAAGATAGAAAAATAATTGATACTTTAAATGCTGAATTAAAAGACGCTAGAGAAGAGATAGAATATTTAAAGCGTAAATATAAGCTAATGTGGAATAAAGCTGTAGAAAATTATCAAAAGGATAATAAAGAATAATTAAGCTAATTTTAGCTTAATGTTTTTATTATTTATACCATTTAATAAAATATCAAAAAGAATTTGAAATAGGAATTTGAAAAATAAATTCTATAAAAACTTATATAAATTTGTTAAAAAATACCTTTTTTTATTACAATCTACATTATTATCAAAGGAGAATTAATGAAAGTACTATTAATTAAAGATGTAAAAGGCTTAGGAAAAGCTGGAGAAGTAAAAGAAGTAAAAGATGGATACGGACAAAATTTCTTAATCGGTAAAGGTTTTGCAAAAGTTGCTAGCACAGAAGTTTTAAGAAAACATGCAAGTGATGTAAAGAAAAAAGAAGAGCAAGATAGATACGAACTTGAATTAATGAATAAATTAAAAGAGAGTTTAGCTGATAAAAAAGTAATCGTTAAAAAACAATTAGGAGCTAATGGAGCATTGTTTGGTGGAGTTACAAAAGATGAAATTTCACAAGCTATTAAAGAACAATATAATCTAGAGCTTGATAAAAAAAGCATACAAGATTATTCAATAAAAGCAGAAGGCGAATACAAAGTTAGTGCGAAATTAGGTCATGGCATTGTTGCTGAATTTGTTGTAGTAGTTAAAGGTGCTTAATGTTTCACGCTACAACGATATTAGCTTATAAAGGCAAAGAGGCTTCAGTTATTGGTGGAGATGGACAAGTTACCTTTGGTAACACCGTCTTAAAAGGTAATGCTGTAAAACTTAGAAAGCTTTATGAAGGAAAGGTATTGGCAGGATTTGCAGGAAGCACTGCTGATGCTTTTACTTTATTTGATATGTTTGAAAAAATGCTTGAAAGTAAAAAAGGTGATTTAGAAAGAGCTGTTATTGAGTTTTCTAAAGAATGGAGAAAAGATAAATACTTAAGAAAACTTGAAGCTATGATGATAGTTTTAAATAGAAAACAAATATTTTTATTAAGTGGAACAGGTGATGTTGTTGTTCCGCAAGATGAATGTATTTGTGCTATTGGAAGTGGCGGAGCTTATGCGCTTAGTGCTGCAAGAGCATTACACAATCATGCAAATCTTGATGAATTAAGTCTAGTTAAAGAAAGTCTTAAAATAGCAGGAGAGATTTGTATTTATACAAATACTAATATAACTACTTATGAATTAAGGGATTAATAATGCAGATGTTACCTAAAGAAATAGTTGAATTTTTAGATGAATATGTAATAGGTCAAGAAAAAGCTAAAAAAATTATAGCAATAGCTCTAAGAAATAGATATAGAAGACTAAAGCTTGATGAAGCTATGCAAGATGATGTTGTTCCTAAAAATATTTTAATGATAGGAAGCACAGGTGTTGGTAAAACAGAAATTGCAAGAAGAATTGCTAAATTAATGGGCTTACCTTTTATTAAAGTAGAGGCTAGTAAATATACAGAAGTTGGCTTTGTTGGTCGTGATGTTGAAAGTATGGTAAGAGATCTTGCAAATGCAGCTTTAAGCTTGGTAAAAAACGAACATTTAGAAAAAAACAAAACAAAATTAAGCGAATTAGTAGAAAATAAAATATTAGAAAAATTATTACCACCTTTACCAAAAGGAGTGAGCGAAGAAAAACAAGCTGAATATGAAACAAGCTTAGAGAAAATGAAAGAGCGTTTAAGAAATAAAGAATTTGAAGATAGAGTTATAGAAATTTTTGTAACCCAACGCTCACTTGAAACAAATCCAAATTTACCACCAGAACTTGCAAGTATGCAAGAAATGGTAAAAGTTATCGGTATTGCTGATAAAAAAATCAAAAAAGAACTAAAAATAAAAGATGCTAGAAAAGTTTTAGAAAGTGAATTAACCGATAGTGTATTAGATAATGAAAGTATTAAAGATGAAGCTTTAAGAAGAGTGCAAAATGAAGGCATTATTTTCATTGATGAGATTGATAAAGTTGCAGTAAGTAGCGGTAGCTCAAATAGACAAGACCCAAGCAAAGAAGGCGTTCAAAGAGATTTATTACCTATTGTAGAAGGTAGTGTTGTAAATACAAAATTAGGTAATGTCAAAACCGATCATATATTATTTATTGCAGCCGGTGCATTTCATTTAAGTAAGCCAAGTGATTTAATCCCTGAATTGCAAGGAAGATTTCCATTAAGAGTAGAGCTTGATAGTTTAGGAGCTGATGAATTATATGAGATTTTAACAAGACCAAAAAATTCACTTTTAAAGCAATATAAAGCATTATTAGAAACCGAAGGTGTTAATTTAGTATTTGAAGATGATGCTATTAAAAAAATTGCTAAAATTGCAGCTCAAGCTAATGAGAGCATGGAAGATATAGGTGCAAGACGCTTACATACTGTTATTGAAAAATTAGTTGAAGATATTTCATACGAGTGTGATAAATATCAAGGTAAAGATTGTGTAATTGATACTAAATTAGTAGATGAAAAATTAGGCAGTATCATAGAAAATCAAGATATAGCAAGATACATCTTATGAAAAGTGGTTTTGTAAGTGTAGTTGGCAGAACAAATGCCGGAAAAAGCACTATGATTAATTCATTACTAGGCGAAAATCTTTGCCTAGTATCACATAAAGAAAATGCTACAAGAAGAAAAATGAATGTAGTCATAATGCATAAAGAAAATCAAATTGTATTAGTGGATACTCCAGGTCTTCATGAAAGCAATAAAAGTTTTAATCAATTATTAATCGAAGCAGCAAAAAAAAGTATAGATGAATGCGATTTGATTTTATTTGTTATGAGTGTTTTTGATAAAATTGATGAGTATAAAAAATTTTTAGAATTAAAGCCTAAAGTAGAGCATTTAGTGGTTTTAAATAAGGTTGATTTAATAGAGCCAGAAAAACTATTAGCAAAATTAAGTGAGTTTAATGCTTTAGAAAAAGTTCCAAATATTATTCCTTATACTTCAAAAAATAAATTTTATAAAACTAAATTATTAGATGAAATTATCAAGTATTTGCCAGAACATCCGTATTTTTTTGATCCTGAATATACAACTGATAAAAATACTAAAGATGTTATTAAAGAATTAATCATAGAAAGTATTTATCAAAATTTAAGTGATGAATTACCATATTGTTGTGAAGTTTTGATTAGTAAAGTTATAGAAAAGGATAATTCTTTAACAATTTATGCAGATATTGTTACAGATTCAGAAAATCATAAAGCAATGTTAATAGGCCGTGACGCTAATACTATTAAGCGTATAGGAATAGTTGCAAGAAAGAGAATTTCTGAATTATTTTTATTAAAAACCAATTTAAAGCTTATTGTAAAAGTTCAAAAAAAATGGTATGATAATGAGAACTTTTTGAAAAAAGTAGGCTTAAAACAATAAATTTTTAGAGGTATTTATATGGCTAAAACAGCGAAAAAAAGAGAAATAGTTGCTTATGATTCAAGCACCAAAAAACTCTATAAACTTGCTGATAATGTCCTTAGCGAAATAACAGTTAAAGAAAGAGCTAGCTCAGCTTATAATATCACTTATATGCCGGGTGATAATGTAAAGTATGTTTCTGTTGAAGTTCCTAATGGTTCTGAAGAGGATGAAATCAGTATAATTACAAATAAAACTTATGAGTTACTTGAATTGGATATAGAAAAGGAATATAAGATTTCTTATAGTATTTCTAATGCAAGTATGGGAATAAATACAGTTTATAATGTATTTGTTGTAGAAAATGAAAAAATTGAATCAGAATTTAAAGAGGTTGCAAACAAATTACAATATATTGATTATATTGATATGGAACCTCTTATGTATCAAAATTATTATACAAGTAAAATAATTGAAGGTGATGGAGTTCAAGTATTCATATATTTTCATAAAACTTATGCTACGCTTACTGTTTATAAAGATGGAGAACTAATTAATTATAAAATACTTAGCAAATTAAGTATCGATATGTTGCATAGTAGTTTTTCTCATGATTTAGGAGAAAGAATTCCTGAGCATATGTTCTTAAATGAATTATCTAAGTATGGATTTGATCATATTGATGATGCCAAAAGAGTTTCTTTAAACAAGATTTTAGGTGATGCATTTAAATTTTTAACTTCAAATTTAGCAATTATTCTAAAAACAGCTCAATTAGACAAAGCTACAATAAGTAAAGTTTTTGTTGGAACGGATATAGGATTAAGTCAAAATTTCTTAAAAAAAGTAGAAGTATTATTTGCTAATTTTAAAAACATAAATGATGATGAAATTCTTGAAATGCTTTTAAATAATAAAGTTGTAGTTGGAATTAATAGTTTAGAAGTTACAGAATTTGTTAATATCCATAAAATTAAATATGATTTATTTAAAAACATTAGAAATTTTACCGTAGAAGTTAATTCGCCTTCAGAATTTACTAGTACTCCAGAAAAGGAAGGTGGAGAATTAAGGATTAATCCTTTTGTACTATTAAGTTTTTTAAGAGCTAATGAACAATTAAAATTACCTAATGATGTATTTAATATATCAATGTTTTTAAGACCACCACCTTTTGCTAAAAGGTATTCGGGAAAATTAATCTTATCTATTCTTGCGATAGTTATTTTAGCTAGTATTTATCCTGTTTATAATTATGTAATAGGTCAATTATTAGAAATTGAAACAAAAGAGATAACAGAAAAAATACCACCAAGACAAAATGAGTATGAAAGAATTGATAATGAGATTAAGAGCTTACAAGCACAATTAAATGACTTAAGAGATAGGACTAATGAGGCAGAAAGAACTCTTTCATTTAGATACGAGCTTTTAAATAATATACATGATAAAAAGGTTAATTATTTATCAAAAGCAAATGCTTCAGTAAAATTAGCTAATATTTTAAACTCAAGCCATATTAAAGTTACAAATATTACTTTTAACGATAAAATTATTAACTTAAGATTAAAAGGAACAACTAGCGGTGTAACTGCGTTTTTAAAAGAAATAGGAGCTGATGATACTTATACAATAGAGTCTAGAGATGTGTTAATTAAGTTCTTAAATTCAGAAGATAAAGAAAAAGAATATGAAAGCAATATCGTAATAAGGATATTAAAATGAAACAAGCAAGTTTATTTGATAAAATAGATAGCTACTATGAGAAACAACCAAATAGTAATGTATTTTATATGACTATTTTTTTATTTCTTATGCTGTTTGGATATTTAATTTATGATTATACTTATGAATCATCTGAAGAATATGTAGCTACCGAAACACAAAAGTTAGATAATGCAAAAGCAGAATTGCAAAAACTTGATGATTTTATTGAGCGTGAAAGACAAAATTCACAAATTCAAAGATTAACACAAGAAATAATGAGTGTTGATAAAAGAAAGAAAGAAGTTGATGCAGAGAATTTATATTTTGATGAAAAATTAAGAGATGCTTCAAGACTTCTTTATAATCAAAAAAATTGGTCTGAATTTATGGCTAAAATTGATGATATTTCAAGAAAATATAATGTAGTTTTAGGTGATGTAAATAGCAGTGTTAATGATTTAGTAAGCCAAAAAGTTGAAGAAGTGTTTAATGTTAATTTCTCAATTGTAGGTAAATTCCAAAATATTTTACAGTTTGTAAATAGTTTAGAGCAATCAATCGATGTTGTTGATGTTAATATGCTAAAGCTTGATAAAATTAATATTAACAATGAATCAAATGAACAAACAAATAATTCTGAAGTAAAATATACTAGTGATATTAAAGCAGATATTAAAATCTCAATATGGGGGATTAAATACTAATGAAAAAAATATTTTTTATACTTATTTGCTTTCAAGCTTTATTTGCTATGACAAGAGCTGAAATAGATAAGAAATTTAGTGAATTAGTGGAAATTAGAGATACTATTGAATATAGTGAAATAGTTAAAACTAATGACCCATTTTATAAAGATAAGATTAAATCAGATGAAGTTATTACTTTTACTTTACATGCTATAGTTGATAAAAGAGTGAAAATAAATCAAAAGTGGTATGGATTAAATGATGCAATTGCAGCAGGTTATAGAGTTGTAAGTATCAATAAAGAAAGAGTAGGACTTTCTAATTCAATTAATTATATAGAACTTAATTTAAAGGATAATCAGTATGTTAAAATCAATGTTAAATAAGACAGTTTTATCTATAAGTACAGCATTAATATTATCAAGTTCTTTGAATGCAGCAGATTGTTCAAAAAGAGCTTTTGATATAAAGGTTAATAAAGAAGATACATCAGCATATGAAATTATAAATCAATTATCAAAAGTTTGTGATTTTAGTGTTGTTTATAAGGATTCTTATTCTAAGAATATTTTAAATACAAGACAAGATGGAATAAGTATTAAAAATATGCATATTAATAATGTTTTTGATTTACTTATAAAAGAACAAGGTTTAGATTATGAATTTGCAAATAATATTTTAAAAATTCAAGGTCTTCAGACAAAAACTTTTAAATTAGATTATATCACCTCAGTTCGTAAAGGTAGTGCAATTACTAAGGCAAATGTTGAATCTCAAGCTTCAAGCAGTGATAGTAGTAGTTCAAATTCTAGCTCAAGCTCTGATAGTGACAACATGATTGAGACTAAAGAAGAATTTGATTTTTGGAAAAATATAGGTAAAGAAATATCAGATATTGTTCAAAACTCAGGACAAAATATTCCTATTGTTCCGCCTACGATTAACTCAAATGCAGGTTTAATAACTGTTACTTCAAGTAATGAAATATTAGATAGAATTGAAGTATATTTAAATCAAGTTCAAGAATCACTTAAAAAACAAGTAATAATTGATGTTTCAATTATTGAAGTAAGTCTAAACAAATCACATAAAACCGGTATAGATTGGACTCAGTTTAATTTAGGTTTTGATACGACAGGATTGTTACCAGGTCAAGGAATTTCAAGCATAATTCCAAATGATGTTATCTTTGGTGGAACAGGTAGTATAAGAGATAAAAGTGCTAATTTTACAGGTTTTACTGTTGGTAAGAGTCATAATGGTAGATGGTTTGGAAAAGAAAATATAGCTTTAAATATGGGTGTTAATTTAACAGGTATGATAAATTTTCTTAAAGAAAGTGGAGATGTTAAAGTTGTTTCAAGTCCAAAAATAGCTACATTAAATAATCAACAAGCATTAATTACAGTAGGTAATACTTATAATTATAAACTTAAAGGAAGTAGCACAACAACTGATAGTGGTAGTACCGGTGATGCAGATGAAGAAAAATCAATTTTCGTAGGTATTTTATTAAATATCTTACCTGAAATATCAGATGATAATAAGATTATGCTAAGAATTAACCCAAGCATTAGTGAGTTGTTACGTCCAGAAGATTCTAGGGTAAATAGCGCTAAAGGTTATAGAGAAGTTGCACCTGATACAAGACAAAAGAAATTATCAACAGTTGTTCAAGTAAGAGATGGCGAAACTATTGTTTTAGGTGGTTTAATAACTGATTCAGATACATTTAAAAAGAATGGAATTCCTGTTTTACAAGATATTCCTTTAGTAGGTAAATTATTTGGTTCAAAAGAAAAATCTAAAGATAAAGCAGAGCTTGTATTTGTTATAACTCCGCATATAGTTGATTTTACTAAAGATAAAGAAGATATTAAAAAATCTTTAGAAGATTTAGGATATACTTTAGCAATTGATTATAAAGAAGATTTAAAACCAACTGCAACCAAAAATGTATTTAAACAAAAAGCAGAAGAATTTGATTCAGTAAATGAAGCTGAATAAAGGCTTGTTTTGAATAAATATACATTAGCAAAAGAATTATTTATAGATAATTTAGAAAGTCTTAGATTTATTAATCTTGATAAATCTAAGATTGCTTATCATAAGATTATCACTTCATTAGAAAAACCATTAAAATTAGTATTATTTTATGGAAAACCAGGTTGTGGCAAAACATTTTTATTGCATAAAATTGAAAAAGACTTGAAAGAAAAAAATAAAAAAATTATATTATTAGAGCAGCCATTTTACTCAGAATCAGGATTTTATACGGAACTACATAAAAAAATTTTTAATGAATATATTGAAATTGAAAAATATGAAGATTTTTTAAATATATTTAAATCAAAAATAACTCAAACCCCAGAAGAATTAAAATATGATGGCTATATGATAATGCTTGATGAAGCTCAAATGTATCCTAATATTTTGCTAGAAAAAATTAGATTATTATCAGATACTAGGATGTTTAAATTTTTATTTACAGTACATAAAACAATAGCAGATGAAGACATATTAGCGCAAGAGCACTTTACAACTAGAATTTGGGAAAGTATTGAGCTTAGCGAATCTAGTGAAGATGAAATTAAAACATACATAGACAAAAAATTAGAAACTTTAAAAAATGGTTTAGATAAAGGATTTTTTAATAGCAAAAATTATAAGTTCATTTATCAAATTACAAAAGGTAATCTAAGAACTGTAAATATGTTATTATATAAAGCTTTTGAAATATATGAATTTTATGAGCAAGAAAGATTTAGTGAATTTAATAACCCTAAAATTAATGAAAAAGTTTTAGAAATGGCTGCAATTGATAAAGGTTTATTACATGCTTAATTTACATGAAGTTATAGAGCTTGAAAATAAATGGCTTGCATATACAAACAAAAAAAAGAAAAAGAAATATTTTATTTTGTATGTATTGTTGGCAATTTTCTTTGTATTGATTCTTTTATCTATTATTTTTTATGCATATTCAAAAGGTGCTAGTGAACTTGAAATGAATGTTAAAAAAAGCAATCAAGAGATTAAAAGACAAATAGATGAAAAAAAAGTAAAAGTTGAAAAAGAGAAAATACTTGAAAGTAAAACAAAAATTGAAAATAAAATAATAGAACCTATAAAAGAAGAAAAGCTTGTGGTTAAAGAAAATAAAATGATTGACGATAATAGTGATGAAATTTTAACTTTAAACATTATGAATATCGATGTTAAGAATTCAACTTTAAAAAAATCTCAAGAAACACCACAAAAGCAGATAATAAAAGCAATACCTAAAATAGTAAATACAGGTAATATTGTAATTACTGATTTGAATACAAAAACATTAGATGCTAAAGAAGAATTAAATGATTTAGAATACTTAAAACTTAAATTTGCAGAGACAAATAGCATTTATTTTGCATTAGATATTGCAAATACATATTATTCTAAGGCTAAGTATAAGGATGCAAGAGATTGGGCTTTAACAGCAAATAAAATTAATCCTAAAAATGATGATAGCTGGATATTATTTGCTAAATCAAGTTACAAATTAGGTTTTAAAGAACAAGCTATTAATTCTTTAAATAATTATTTAAAAAATAGTAATTCTAAAAAAATAAAAGATGCTTTAGATTTAATCAAAAAAGGTCAATTATGAAAAAATTTTTATTCTTAATAATAGCTATTCAAAGCTTTGCTATTAATATTGCTGATATTAATAAAGCAATTGCAAATAAAGAATATTCAAAAGTGTGTAATAATTCAATTTATGATATAGCTATAAAAAATAAAGATGATGGTTTATTAAATTTATATGCCATTGCTTGTTTAAAGTCTGATTATATAAATAAATTATCAGCAGTAATTATAGCTTTAAGAAATTCTAAAGAAGCAAGAGCTAATGCTGTGTATTATTCTACAATTTTGTATAAGAAAAAATTATTACATTCTGCCTTGGTAGATGGTTTAAATATAAATGCTATTAAATTACCTAAATGTGATTATATTTTATCAGATATTTACGATGATTATATTAGTCAAAATTATACTAAACAAGATGATAAATATATTTTTAGCTATAATGATAAAATATATGAACTAAGTTTAAAAGAAGATAAGCCATTTACAAAAATGGTTGTTAAAATAAAAAGTTTAAATAATGAAATTTTAGATGTGAAAGAGTACTGGTAATGGAATTTGTAGATCGTTTAGGAGTTTTAGTTTATAGAAGAAAGATGGAATTAAAGGATACTATTTCATCTTATGAAAATCCAGAAGAAAAATTACAATATTTAAAAAGTATATTAGATGAGAGCACCTTAGAATCTTTATTGATGGATTTATATAGGTCAAATGGAATAAGTTTAGATGATATTGCTATGTATTTTGAGATTAGCAATAGAGATTTTTTAGAAAAAGTAGCTCAAAAATTAAGATTTGAATATATAGATTTAGATTCAGTAGATATAAACTATAAGATTTCTGAGAAAATTCAATATTCAGTATTATCAAATTTTGGTTTTTTACCTTTCAAAGAAGATGAAATAAATCTTTATGTAGCGTATAAAGAGCCGTTTAATTTAGAAGCACAAGATAAGGTTCAGCATTTATTTAATAGAAAATTAGTTAAAAATTATGTTGCAAATCCAGCTCAAATAGAGAGATATTTAAGTAAAATTCAATTAAACGAAAGTATAAAAGATATTATCAATGATATTAGAAAAGAATTAAGTTCTGATCCTACAATGGCTTCTGGAGGAGATCAGGATAGTTCGGGTATTTTAAAACTAATTGAAGTAATTCTTAGAACTTGTATAGTAAATCGTTCAAGTGATATTCATATAGAACCAACTGAAACTAACTGCATTGTTCGTGGAAGAATTGATGGTATGTTAACCGAGATTTTTATATTTGATAAAGATATTTATCCACCGATGGTTTCAAGAATGAAATTATTATCAAATATGGATATTGCAGAAAAAAGAAAACCACAAGACGGTAGATTTTCAGCAAGGGTTTTAGATAAAGAATATGATTTTCGTATTTCAACACTGCCTATAATCAATGGTGAAAGTATAGTTTTAAGGATTCTTGATAAATCAAAAATTTTGATTAGTTTAGGCAATCTTGGTATGCACCCAACTAATCTTGAAAGATTTCAAGCTGCAATGCACGCTCCTTATGGTATTATTCTTGTAACCGGTCCAACAGGAAGTGGTAAAACAACAACACTTTATGCAGCACTTAATGATATGAAGAGTGTAGAAACTAAGATTATTACAGTTGAAGACCCTGTTGAATATCAACTTAATTTAATTCAGCAAGTTCATGTTAATGAAAAAGCAGGACTTACATTTGCTGCGGCGCTTAGATCTATTCTAAGACAAGACCCTGATATTATCATGATAGGTGAGATTAGGGATGCTGAAACTCTTACTATTGCTATACAAGCAGCACTTACAGGGCACTTAGTGTTTTCAACTCTTCACACAAACGATGCTGTATCAGCTGTGACTAGAATTGTTGATATGGGGGTTGAGCCTTACATGGTAAGTGGTGCATTAACTGCTATTGAAGCGCAAAGACTTGTAAGAAAACTTTGCCCTGCTTGTAAGCAAGTTACTAAAATACCTGATAATTTTTATTCAAGAATAGAAAAGTATTTACACGAAGTAGAAAGCCCACAATTTTATAAGCCTGTTGGCTGTCCTAAATGCTCTCAGACTGGTTATACAGGTCGTGAAATGATTAGTGAAATTCTTCCTATAAGCGATAGAATATCATCTATGGTTGCTGCTGGTGCATCTAAAGAAGAGATTAGAAAAGTAGCTTATGAAGAAGGTTTTGTTGATATGTTTCACGATGGCATTGTAAGAGCTGCTAAAGGCGTTACTAGTGTTGATGAAGTATTAAGAGTTGCGAAAGAGTAATAAATGAAGAAATTTCAAGTTGAATATATAAGTAAAGGACAAAAGAAAGTTTTAACTCTAACAGCACAAAATAAAGCAAGTGCAGTAGAGCAAGCTAAAAATAGAAATTTAGGTCGTATTGTAAAGGCTGGCGAAGTTCAAACCGTTTCTCTTATAGGAGCAGTTGATAGGTTAAAAAATCTATCTTTTTTTAAACCTACAATAAAACTACCGGATTTAATAGCTTCTATAAACCAATTAGGAGTTATGGCAGGTGCTGGTATTTCTATTCATGACAGTGTAAGAGAAGTTGCAAATTCTAGTGCTAACAAAAGAGTAAAAGAAATATTTTCTAAAGTTTATGAAGACTTAAACGCAGGTCTTAGTATAAGTTTATCTTTAGAACCTTTTCAAGCCGAATTAGGAGATATTACTCTAGCTATGGTAAAACTTGGTGAAAGCACTGGTAAATTAGGTGAGAGCTTAAAAAAACTTGCAGAAATTTTACAAGAATTATATGACAATCAACAAAAGTTTAAAAAAGCTTTAAGATATCCTATTATAGTTGTTTCAGCAATTGCAATTGCATTTACTATATTAATGCTTGTTGTTGTTCCGCAATTTAAAGAAATATTTGAACAATTAGGCGCTAATTTACCACCTGCAACAAAGGCGTTATTGTTTATAGAACATACTTTAAGAAATTATGGTTTATATGTTTTAGCTGTTTTAATAGGCGGGATATTTGCAAGTAGAAGATTTTATAGAATTAATGATAATTATAAAGCTTTAGTTGATAAATATGCACTTAAGACTTATTTAATAGGTAAGATTATTTTATTTGCAACTATGAGTAGATTTAATCTAATTTTTACTGAGTTAGTAAGAGCAGGTATTCCTATTGCAGATGCCTTAGATACTTCTCTTAGAACGATAGCGAATACAACTATGAAAAATAAATTAAATGCAACCAAGGTTTCAATTTCAAGAGGTCTTAGCTTAACAGAGGCTTTTAAAGAAACTGAATTATATGAAAATATGCTAATTCAAATGATTAAAGCAGGAGAAGCCAGCGGTCAGCTAGATGCAATGCTTGAAAAAGTAACTGCATATTACAAAGAAAGATTTAATAATATTATTGATAACTTATCAAGCTATATTGAGCCTATTCTTATGCTTTTTATTGCAGGTATGGTTTTATTCCTTGCTTTAGGTATTTTTATGCCTATGTGGGATTTAGGAAGCGCAGTTAAGAGCTAATTTTGATTTTTAACCATATTTATATATGGTTAAAAACTTTTTAAATTTACAATAATTTAACTAAGTTCTATACAATTTATATTTTAGAAATTAATTATTAAAATTACTCGGAATTTGAAATAGGAATTTGAGAATATAAATTATTGTAATTTCTAACAAAGTAATTCTTTAAAGGAGCAAAAATGACTAAAATATTAATGATAGAAGATGATTTAGAATTAGCAGAGATTTTAAAAGAGTATTTAGAACAATACGATATGAAAGTTGATGTAGCAGATGAACCTTATATAGGATTATCTAAATTAAATCTTACTACCTATGATTTAATTATTTTAGATTTGACTTTACCTGGTATGGATGGTCTTGAAGTATGTAAAGAGATTAGAAAAAAACATACAAGTCCTATAATAGTTTCATCAGCAAGACATGATATAAATGATAAAGTAGAGGCTTTAGAACTAGGGGCTGATGATTATTTACCAAAGCCTTATGATCCAAAAGAATTAAAAGCAAGAATTACTTCTCATTTAAGAAGATTTGAGCAAATTCAAATAAGTGCAAATGAACATTCAAACAAGACTTTAGAATACGATGAGTTTAAACATGCTATTTATTTTAAAGGTAAAGAATTAGTACTAACAAATGCAGAGTTTGATATATTAAGCTATTTGATTAAAAAAGAAGGTGGAGTTGTAAGCCGTGAAGAGCTTATATATAATTGTTCATCAATTAATGAAGAGAGTTCAAATAAAAGTATAGATGTAATTATTTCAAGAATTCGCCAAAAAATAAGCGATGATAGCAAAACTCCAACTCATATTCACGCAATTAGAGGAATTGGCTATAAGCTTACACAATGAAATCTAGTATTTTTTATGTAATAACATTTATTTTTATACTAGCAAGTTCTACGATAGGAGTAGCGTTTATTTGGCTTATTAATTATGATAAGATTAATTATTCAAATGAGCTAAATGCAAAATACTCTTATCTAGCAAACTTAAAACTTCAAGAATTAAACGATTCAATAACAAAAGAAGAATTTAATAATAAACAAAAGCAATTTAAATTAAAGCTAATTAGTAAAGACAATAAAAGAAACATAATTAATGATTCAATTATACTTGCAGAAGATAGTAATAATCTAGGAACTAGTAAAATTCTTACAAATAATGGAAAGAATTACTTGTATATTATGGCAAATGATAAAGAATTTTTATATGAAGATACTAATTTTAATTCATATAGATATATGAGCATTCAAATTATTTTATGTATTGTTATCTTGGTTTTACTGATTAGTTATATATTCGTTATAGGAAAATTAAGACCTATTAGAAGACTAAAAAGACAGATTACAAAATTTGCAAATAATGATTTAGATAATATAGAAAATATTAGTAAAGGTAGCGATGAGATTTCTCAAGTTTCCGATGCCTTTTATCAAGCTATTAAAAAAATTAAAGATTTAAATACTTCAAGGCAGTTTTTTTTAAGAAATATAATGCATGAATTAAAAACTCCTATTACAAAAGGTAGAATTACTGCTGAAATGCTTGAAGACACGAAATTTAAGCAAAGATTAATAAATGTATTTGATAGAATGGTTATATTAATTGACGAGTTAGCAGCAGTAGAACAAATCACAAGTGGAGTAGCAAAAAACCCAAAAAAAATCTCTATAACTCATATTTTTAACGAAGCTAAGGAAATGCTTTTATTAGAAAATGAAAAAATAAATATAATTATAGATAATACTTTTTTAGTTTATGTGGATTTTAAATTATTTACAACTGCTGTAAAAAATTTATTAGATAATGCAATTAAGTATTCAGATGATAATGCTGTAAAGGTTATAATTTGTCAAGAGAGTATAAAATTTTATAATAAAGGTAAAAAATTAGAAAAAAATATAGAATATTATCTTGAGCCTTTTACGCAAGGTGGAACTAAAGCTTCAAATTCATTCGGTTTAGGGCTTTATGTTGTAAATACAATCTTAGAAGCTCATAAATTAAAATTAAATTATAGCCATGATAATGGATATAATATTTTTTCAATAACCAATCTTACAAGTATAATAAAAGAAGAAAAATAACAAAATAACTCTATATTTACTTTTAAATAGTTAAAATAACAGCTTATTTCACACACACCAATCCTTATTTGTTGCAACTTTAGTTGTATTTGGGTGTGGAGGTAAAAACAATTTTTTAAGGAGAAACCTATGGTTACAATGAGAGATTTATTAGAATGTGGTGTGCACTTCGGGCATCAAACAAGACGCTGGAATCCTAAAATGAAAAAATTCATTTTTGGTGAGAGAAAAGGTATTTATGTAATTGATTTACAAAAAACAATTAGATATTTTAGATATACATACAATATCGTTCGTGATGCAGCAGCTGAAGGTAAAACAATTTTATTTGTTGGAACAAAAAAACAAGCTACTGATGCTATTAAAGAATACGCTATTAAATGTGGAATGCCATATGTAAATCACAGATGGTTAGGCGGTATGATGACAAACTTTGAAACTATTCGCCAATCAATCAGAAAACTTGAAGTTATTGAAAGTATGCAAGAAGATGGAAGCATTAATCTTTTAACTAAAAAAGAAGCATTAATGTTAAACAGAAAAAAAGAAAAATTACTAGACTATTTAGGTGGTATTAGAGATCTTAAAACTCGCCCAGATATGATTTTTGTAATTGATACAGTAAAAGAAAGAATTGCAGTTGCAGAAGCAAATAGATTAAAAATCCCAGTAGTTGCACCAATTGATACTAACTGTGATCCTGATGTTGTAGATTTTCCTATCCCAGGTAACGATGATGCTATTCGTTCAGTTCAATTATTCTGTCAAGAAATGTGCGAAGCTATTCTAGAAGGTAAAGCTTTAAGAGAGCAAGATGGTGAAGTAGTTGAAAAAGCTGAAATTAGCGAAGATGAAAAGCAAGAAGTTCTTGAAGAAGCTATGATGGAAGGAGAAGAATAATGGCAGAAATTACAGCAGCTATGGTAAAAGACCTGCGCGAAAGCACAGGTGCTGGAATGATGGATTGCAAAAACGCTCTTAAAGAGTGTGATGGAGATATGCAAAAAGCTGTTGAATACTTAAGAGAAAAAGGCTTAAGTAAAGCAGCTAAAAAAGCAGATAGATTAGCAGCTGAAGGATTAGTAGGCGTTAAAATTAGTGCTAATCTAGCTAGTTTAGTAGAAATCAACTCAGAAACAGATTTCGTTGCTAAAAATGATAAATTTGTGGATTTAGTAAATAAAACAGTAGAACAAGTTCAAGTAAGTGGCGTTAGCGATGTTGAAGGCTTATTAAATAGTTCTATTGATGGTGCTAAATTTGAAGATTATTTAAAAAACCAAATCGCAACAATAGGAGAAAACCTAGTTGTAAGAAGATTTGCTACTTTAAAAGCTAGCGGAAATGAAGCTTTAAGTGGATATTTACACACAAATGGTCGTGTAGGTGTTATCGTAAAAGCTAAATTTAATAACGCAGCAAATAAAGAAAAAGTAGAAGAGTTTTTAAAACAACTTTGCATGCATATTGCTGCAATGAAACCAAGTGTTTTAAGCTATAAAGAATTAGATAAAGATTTCGTAGAATCAGAATATAGAGCTTTATGTGCTGAACTTGAAAAAGAAAATGAAGAATTGGTTCGCCTTAAAAAGCCACTTCATAAAATTCCACAATTTGCAAGTAGATTACAAATCACTGATGCAGTTTTAAAGCAAGCTGAAGAAGACATTAAAGCTGAATTAAAAGCTCAAAATAAACCTGAGCAAATTTGGGATAAAATCATTCCTGGTCAAATGGCTAGATTTATAGCTGATAACTCTATACTTGATTCTCGCCTTACATTAATGGGACAATTTTATGTAATGGATGATAAAAAAACTGTAGAACAAGTAATTGCTGATAAATCAGCTGAATTAAAAGATGAATTAGTAATTGAAAGCTTTGTTAAATATGAAGTAGGCGAAGGCTTAGAGAAGAAAAACGAAGATTTTGCAGCAGAAGTTGCAGCTCAAATGGGTAATTAATGCTACAAGCAAACGGCATTTATAAAAAATATGATGCCGTTTTGTTTGATAATTTAAATTTAACTTTAAAGCCACAACAAACTTTAGCGGTTTTAGGCAGAAGTGGTTGTGGTAAATCTACTTTATTACATATTTTATCAACACTTTTAGAGCCAGATAAAGGCGAAGTTTTTTACAAAGGTAATAATATTTATAAAATAAGCGAAGATGAAAGAATAAAAATAAGAAGAAATGATTTTGGAATTATCTTTCAGCAACATTATCTTTTTAAAGGATTTTTAGCTTACGAGAATATTGAACTAGCAAGTGTTTTATCAAATCAAAAAATAGATGAAAATATTATTGATTTTTTGGGAATTAGAAATATTTTAAACAAAAAAGCAAATGAATTAAGTGGTGGAGAACAGCAAAGAATTAGCATTGCAAGAGTTCTTTGTAAAAAACCTAAAATTATTTTTGCAGATGAGCCAACGGGAAATCTCGATCCAAACAATGCAAAAATAGCTATGAAGTTGCTAATTGATTATGTTAAAAATAATAATTCAGCATTATTTTTAATCACACATGATGAAAGTTTAGCTTTAATGTGCGATGATATCCTAAGGATTAGTAATGGGTAAATTAGTGTTTTTAAGTGGAGCAGGGCTTAGTGCTCCATCGGGTCTAAGCACTTTTAGAGATAATAATGGTCTTTGGGAGCAGTATGATTTAGATGTGGTTTGTAATTATGAAACTTGGCTTAAAAATTATGATTTAGTTCATGAGTTTTACAATAAAAGAAGGCTAGAGTTAAAAAAAGTAAAACCTAATAAAATGCATGAAAAAATAGCTGAATTATCAAATAGATTTGAAGTTATTAATTTTACTCAAAATGTTGATGATTTATTAGAGCGTGCAGGCTGTAAAAACGTTATTCATTTGCATGGAAAATTATTAGAATTGCATTGTGTTAATTGTGGTGATGAAATTAGATTAAATCTTGAAGATGATTTGGAATTTGAATTCGGAAATTGTAAAAAATGTCAAAGCAAAATGATGAAACCAAGCATTGTATTTTTTGGAGAACATGCACCATTTTATACTGATTTATATTCAACTTTTTATAATCTTAAAGAAGATGATTTAGCTATTATTATAGGAACAAGTGGAGCAGTTATAAATATTAATTATTTACTAAGATTTGCAAAATCAAAAAATGTTTTAATTAATTTAGAAAAAAATAAATATATAAATGAAAGTTTATTTTCTAATGTAATTTACAAATCTTGTGATGAATGTATTAATGAATTAGAGCAAATTATTCAAGAATGGAACTCGTAAGATTATTTAGCGAACAAAATATAGTTTTGTTTATGTTGCTATTAGCAAGAATGAGTGGTCTTTGCTTATTTTTTCCTTTTTATTCACATTTGCAAATTCCTGTGATTATTAAAACTAGTTTTATTATGATTTTAGTTTTCTTTTTTTATCCATTAGCCCATACAAACATAACTCCTAATTTAATAACCTATGCAATTGTTATGGAGCTAATCTTTGGTTTAATTGCAGGATTATGTTTGCAGCTTACATTTGCTATTTTGCAAATGTGCGGAGAGCATATTAGTTTTATTATGGGTTTTTCTATGGCAAGCGTGCTTGACCCAAATACTGGTGCAAATACACCTATTATAGGACATTTTATTTCACTTTTAGCGTTATTATTATTTTTAGCTTATGATGGACATCATTTAGTTTTAATGTTTTGGGCTAAGAGCTTAGATAGTGTTTTATTAGGTGATTTTATGTTAAGCAATGTTTGGTTTAATCAAATTATGCTTGAGGTAAAAGATATATATTTAATAGGGCTTAGTTTGGCATTTCCTATTATTGCTATATCTATGCTTAGTGATTTTGTATTTGGCTTACTTATGAAAACTATGCCACAATTTAACCTTTTAGTGGTAGGCTACCCTATAAAAATAACTGTCGCATTTATTGTTTTGATGACAATTTTAGCTACAATTTTATTTTATTTTAAAGAATTAGTATTGAAAGTGTTTAAACAACTTGAATTATTTATTAGTTAGGAAGGTGAAATGAAAGCTATATTAATAAACAAAAATCCAGCAATTTCAAGATTGATTAGTCTTAGTTTGCAAAAATTAAATATTGTTTATAAAGAAATAGATAGTGTTGAGGGTCTTGAAGAGTGCGATATTATAATAGCTGATAGTGAGTGTGATATTGATATTGATAAATGTAAAGAGATATCAAAAAAACTTATATTATTGTTACCTAAAAACGAAACAAGCGATGAAGCTTTAGTAATTCATAAGCCATTTTTACCTACTGATTTTATAGATTTAATAAATAGTTTTAAAGATGAACTTAAAGAAGAAAAATTAAATATACATGATGAATTAGAAAATATTGATTTATTAAATGATACTATTGATTTAGAAGATTTTAAAGTTGATGACATTAACGATGAGCTAGATATTTCATTTTTAGATGAGAATAAATTAGAAAATGATTTAGATTTTGAATTTAATGATTTAGATACTTTAGAAGAAATTGAAGAAAAATTAGAAAATAATTTTGAAGAAGAACCAATAAATTTAGATGATTTAGAAAATGATTCTTTAGAAGATATTTTAGACGATGATAATGGTAAAGAACCAGAAGATGATTCTTTTGAATTAAATGAAGAGAATTTAGATAAGCCTTTAGATGATAATTTAGACTTTTTAGAAGAAGATTTAAATAATAACGAATTAGAAGAAAATATTTTAGAAAATGATTTGGGTATTTCTAACGATGAAGAATTAGCTTTAGATAATGAATTTGATAATTTAGAAGAAAACGAATTAAGCAATGAAGAATTATCAAACGAATTAGATGATTTACATAATTTAGATGATTTTTCAATGCCAGAAAGCTTTGAAGAATTAAGAAGAGATTATGAAGATTTATTGCAAGATGATGATAAATTAGAAGAAACAATTTTAAGCGATGATTTAGAAACAAATTTAGATTTAAATGAAGAATTACTTGATGTTGATAATAATTTAGACTTAAGCGAAGATTTAGAAATAAAAGATGATTTAATAAATAATGATTTTAATTTAGATGAAGATTTAAGTTTAGATGATTTAGATGTTAATCAAGATATGAAATTATCAAATTTAGAAGATGAATTTAATTTAGATGAAGAAGTATTAAATGAAGATTTAGCAAATAGAGAATTTGGTTTAGCTGAAGATTTTGATAATTTAAGCGAAGAATTATTAAAAGATGAAAGTAATTTAGAATTAAGCGAAGAATTAGATTTCAATGAAGATTTAGCCAATATTGATGAAGAAAATGTAAACAATGAAGGCTTTGAAAATTTAAATGATTTTGATAGCGAATTAAAAGAATTTGAAGATGATAATAATATTGAAGAAGAAATTATAGCTAATGATTTAGATATTCAAGAAAGTGATTTAATTAGCGATGAGATAAAATTAGAAGATTTAAAAGAAAAAAATGAAATAGGAGAAGAGCAAGTGAGCGATTTTGATGAATTAGACGAAATTGAAATTAAAAAAGCTTTAGGTGAAGAAATATCTTCAGATGAACCTATAATAAGCAAAGAAGAAGCTAAGCAAAATGAAATAATGAATAATATTGAAGTTAGTTCAGATGATAATATAAGCGAAGTTAGCGAGAATGTAACAAAGGCAGTAAATCAAGCTATTATAAATAGCACTAAGAGTACTAAAAATCGTATAAAAGATATAAATATATCAATTAACATAAGTTTTAAAGATTAATTATGGCAGGAATTTTATTAATATCAGGCCCAAGTGGTGCGGGCAAAAGCACCCTATTAGAGCGTTTAGCACAAGATTATAATGACTTTTATTTTTCTATATCAGCTACTACTAGAGCTCCTAGAGTAGGCGAGAAAGAAGGTGTAAATTATTATTATTTAACCCATGAAGAATTTGAATTAGGAATTAAGAATGATGAGTTTTTAGAATATGCAAATGTTCATGGTAATTATTATGGAACACCATTAAAACCAATATATGATGCTTTAGAAAATGGTAAAAATGTTATTTTAGATATTGATGTTCAAGGTTTTAGAATTGTTAAAGATAAATTAGGTAAAGACTTTTTATCAGTTTTCATAAGTCCTGAGAATGAAAAAGTATTAAAAGAACGTTTGGTTTGTCGTGGGACAGAAAGTGAAGATGTAATATCAAAAAGACTTCATAATGCAACAGCAGAAGTTCAAGCTATCGGAAGATATGACTTTTTTATAATTAATGATGATTTAGATAAAGCTTATAAAGAACTTAAATTGCTTTACCAAGCAGCAAACTTAAAAGTGTTAAATAAAGATATCAAAAAATTTATTTCAGAATGGAAAAAAGGAGAATAAAATGGGAATAGGTAGCGGATGGCACTGGATTATAGTTTTACTTGTAATAGTGTTATTATTTGGCGGTAAGAAATTACCTGAACTTGCAAAAGGCTTAGGAAAAGGAATTAAAACTTTCAAAAAAGAAATGGCTGATGATACTCCAGCAAAAAGTATTAATGAAGTTGATGAATTAGCTGATAATACAAAAAAAACAGAGGCTAATGAAATAAAAAGCGAGCAAAAAGCCTAATGCTAAAGGATAGTGTTAAAGAATATTTAAGTAAAGAATTAGATTGTAACTTTAGTTTAGAAAGTCCAAAAGACAGAAGTTTAGCTCATTTTGCAATGCCGTGTTTTAGCTTTGCAAAAGAGCTTAGAAAATCTCCAAATCAAATAGCTCAAGATTTTGCAAACAAGCTTAAAAATTGTGATATTTTTAGTAGTGTTGAAGCTGTTAATGCTTATGTTAATTTCAAATTATCAAATGAATTTTTAGATAAATTATGTAAAAACGCTTTAAATAATCCTAAAGATTTTGCAAAAAGTCCTAAGAAAGATTATAAAATACTACTTGAATATGTAAGCGCAAACCCAACAGGACCACTTCATATAGGTCATGCAAGGGGTGCTATATATGGAGATAGTTTAAATAGAATTGCAAAACATTTAGGCTATACATTTGATACCGAGTATTATGTAAATGATGCAGGAAATCAAATAGATTTATTAGGAACTAGCGTAATTTTAGCTATTAAAGACTTTGTTTTAAAAGAAAAAGTTGAATATCCAGAAAGTTTTTATGGTGGCGAATATATGCAAGAGCTTGCTTTTAAATTTTACGAAGAATTTAAAAACGATTACGAGAGTAAAAAAGCTGAAATTGCAAGTTTAGCTAAAGATGAAGTTTTAAAAGAAATAAAGCAAACATTAGCAAATGCAAGAATTGAAATTGATAATTATGTAAGCGAAACTTCTTATTATTCTAAATTAGATGAAACTTTAAACAAGCTTAAAAATGCTAATGCAACTTACGAAAAAGAAGGTAAATTATTCTTAGCATCTACTAAATACGGCGATGATTTAGATAGAGTAATTGTGCGTGAAGATGGAAGAGGCACTTATCTTGCAGCTGATATTGTTTATCATGATGATAAATTAAGTAGAGGCTATGATAAGGTAATTAATATTTGGGGAGCAGATCATCATGGATATATTGCTCGTGTAAAAGCTGCAATGAGTGCTTTAGGTCATGATGCAAACAATCTTGAAGTAATACTTGCTCAAATGGTTAATTTGTTAAAAAATGGCCAGCCTTATAAAATGAGTAAAAGAAAAGGCAATGTAATTTTATTTAGCGATGTTTTAGAAGATATTGGAGCAGACGCTTTGCGTTATATTTTTATAAGTAAGCGTTGTGATAGCCCGCTTGAGTTTGATGTTGATGAGTTTAAAAAACAAGATAGCTCAAACCCAGTATTTTATATAAACTACGCACACGCTAGAATTCATCAAATTTTTGCAAAAGCGAATAAGAGCTTTGATGATGTAATTAATATTGATTTAAGTAATTTTAATGATGAAAATGCACTTAATTTATTGTTTGATTCTTTAACTTTAAATGATGTTTTAGAAGATGCTTTTAATAGCAGAACTCTTTCTAAAGTTTGTGATTATTTAAAACAAATTGCAAGCTCATTTCATAAAATCTACAATGAAACCAGAGTAGTAGGTCATGAAAATGAAGAGCAATATTTAAAGATTTTTGCTCAAGTGGCATTAAGTATTAAAACAGGTTTTGATTTAATAGGAATTAATGCACTAACAAGAATGGAAAAAGAATGAGCCATAAAAAACACAATAAATCCCCAGAGCAAGTAGCTTTGGGGATTAATAAAATTTATAAAAGTAAAAAAATAGAAAGTTATGTAGTTTTAATAGTCTTAGCATTTTGTTCTTATGCCATAGGAGAGCTTAGTTTTTTTAAGAAATTTGGAATATCAGCTTTAATAATCGCAGTTGTTTTGGGAGCTGTTATTGGAAATTTCGCACATCATAATGTAAGCTTACTTAAAAAAACAGGAGCTTTAGGGGTTTGCACTAAGCAAGTTTTAAGACTTGGAATTATTTTATATGGCTTTAGAATATCTTTAAGTGATATTGAGAGCATAGGTTTAAGTGGAGTAGGGCTTGCTGCTTTTATTGTATTTTCTACATTCTTTTTTGGTTTATTAGTTGGAAAAATTTTAAAAATAGACTTTTTACAATCAGCATTAATTGCAAGTGGTTCTAGTATTTGCGGAGCTGCTGCAGTTTTAGCAAGCGAAAGTGTGCTTAAAAGTGGTTCTGCTAGAGTTGGCGTTGCGGTTTGCACTGTTGTTGTTTTTGGTAGTTTAGGAATGTTTCTTTTGCCTTTAACACAAAGTTTTTTTGCTTTAGATGAAAGACTTTTTGGCTTTTTAGTAGGTGGGACTTTACATGAAGTTGCACATGTAGTTGGAGCTGGTTCAAGCATAGGTGCTGAGGGTGCTACTAGTAGTATTGTTGTAAAAATGGTAAGGGTTTTAATGCTTGTTCCGTTTTTGATAATGCTTAGTTTTGGTTTTAAAAAAGAAGAAAAAAACGGCAGTTTCCTAAATCAAATTCCTTGGTTTGCTATATGGTTTTTAATAGCTTGTGGTGTATCTAGTATGCCTATTTTAAATACTGATTTTGCATTAAGCGTAATAAAACCAAATATAGCCGTATTTGATACATTTTTACTAAGTCTTAGTATGGTTGCACTTGGAGTAAATATAAGAAAGGATATGTTAAGTAAAGCTGGTCTTAAACCATTCATTATGGCTATTATTTTATGCGTTTGGCTAATAGTTTCAGCTTATGCTTATATAAAGGTGTTTTGTTAATGAGAGCAGAATGGCAAAAATGTGAATATATTTTACTTGCGTTACCTCACAAAAATAGTGATTGGTCGCCTTATTTAGAAGAGATTTTAAGCTCTTATTTAGATTTTGCAAAGGCAATTTCTAAACATTGTAAGGTGTTATTAGTTCATCACGAAAGTGCTGATTTAACTGAGTTTAAAAAGCTTAATAATATTGAGTTTTATTGTTTTAATACAAATGATACTTGGATAAGAGATTTTGGTCCTATTGATAATAATTTGGATTTTATCTTTAATGCGTGGGGAAATAAATTTAGCTCAAATCTTGATAATGCTTTTAATGAAAGTTTGTTTAAAAACTATCTTAAAAAGGATTTAAAGAAGATTGATTTTATTCTTGAAGGTGGCAGTATTGATACAAATGGCAAGGTATTGCTAACTACAAGCGAGTGTTTATTAAACGATAATCGTAACAAACTTAGCAAAGAAGAAATTGAAAATACCTTAAAAGAGCATTTAAAGGTTAGCGAAGTTTTATGGCTTGAAAATGGCGTTATTATAGGAGATGATACGGATTCTCATGTGGATACTTTAGCAAGATTTATTGATGAAAACACCATAGCTTATAGTTCTTGCGAAGATTTAAACGATGAAAATTACGCAAGTTTAAAAGCAATGGAAGATGAGCTTAAGAAAACAAAATATAATTTAATTTCTTTACCAATTCCTAGCAAAAAGTATTATGAAGGAAAAAGATTAGGCTGCACTTATGCTAATTTTGTTTTTGTAAATAATGCTTTAATAATTCCTTGTTATGATGATAAAAACGATGAAATCGTAAAAGAAAAATTACAAGCTGCATTACCAAATCACGAAATCATAATGGTAAATGCACTCGTATTTGTAAGACAAAATGGCTCGCTTCATTGTTCTTGTATGAATATTTTTAAGGATTGATTATGTTAAAAATCGGACTTGTATCTCAAAAATATAGTGAAAATATGAGAGAAATCACTAAAGAAAAAATAAAAAATGTAGCAAACAAGGGAGCAAAATTAGTAATTTTGCAAGAATTACACCAAAATGCTTATTTTTGCCAAGTTCAAAATACAAATAATTTTGATTTAGCAGCAAATTATGAAGATGATTTAAAGTTTTGGAGCGAAGTTGCAAAGCAAAATAAAGTGGTTTTAGTAACTTCTTTATATGAAAAACGCCTAGAAGGTTTATATCATAATACAGCAGTGGTTTTTGAAAGTGATGGCTCTATTGCAGGAAAATATCGTAAAATGCACATACCAGATGATCCGCATTTTTATGAGAAATTTTATTTTACCCCAGGAGATTTAGGCTTTAAAGCAATAGATACAAGCGTAGGTCGCTTAGGCGTGCTTGTTTGCTGGGATCAGTGGTATCCTGAAGCTGCAAGACTTATGGCACTTGATGGCGCACAAATTTTAATATATCCTACGGCTATTGGTTGGCTTTATGAAAACGGCGTTAGTGATGATAGCGAAACCATGCAAGATCAATTAAATGCTTGGCTAGGGGTTCAAAGAGGTCATGCGATAGCAAATTGCTTGCCAGTAGTTGGGGTTAATCGTGTGGGCTTTGAAGATGTAGCTTTAAGCGGAGAAAGTAGCATTACTCAAGATGAAGCAACTCACACCAAACAAAGCAAAGAAAACTCTAAAAATGGAATTGATTTTTGGGGTAATAGCTTTATTTATGACGCTCAAGGTAAAGAAATCTTTAGAAGCAATACAAGCGATGAACTAGAAATTGTGATTGAAATTGACATGAAAAAATGCGAGCAAATAAGACGCTGGTGGCCATTCTTAAGAGATAGAAGAATTGAACACTATAATGACTTAACTAAAAGAGCTATAAAAGATTAAAACACTTTAAACCAACTCCTAATTCCTAATTCAAATTCCATTAAAATTCAAGGAATTTGAAATAGGAATTTCATATTTACAAAAAGTAGCAAAACAATTAAAATTGATAAATATTTTTAATACTTTAAATGCTATGATATGAAAAATAAAGGAGTTTGAATGCTTAATATACTAGCTATTTTACTAATCGCAAATATTTATTCATATCAAATAAATAAGTTAAAAATAGAGCTAGATAGTATTTATAAAAACTTTCCTTATATTACCAAAGAAATAAAGCAAGACCAAGATGATTTTTTAAAAAACATTAGTGATTGCAAAGATGATAATAATTGCATTATAAATGCCTATAAAGTTAGAATAAAAGAGCTTAGCACTAGTCTTGAAAATTCAAAAACCTATCCTAAAGAATTATTAGAACATATAAAAGTAATTCAAGAAAACTCAATAGAATGCAACAAATATAACTATATGCGATATGAGCATGGACGATTTATTGATGAGCCAGAAAAATGTAGAAAATTACTAAAACTCAATAATTTTTGGCAAGATTTTTTTAGATATAAGGATATAAAAATAAAGCCAAAAATTGTAGATGCTAAGCCTTACGCAAGCCAAGAAGTAAAAGATACTCTTAAATACTGCTGGGATTTAGGGCTTGATAGAAAAGTTTATAAGTATATAAAAGATTATAGTTCAGATGATAGCAATGATAATGTCAGTTATCGTTTTATAGAAGTTGATAAAAATAATGAGCTTTATATTATAAGTAAAATTAAAGGTAAAAAATACATAGAAAAACATAAAAGTATAACTATAAGTGATGTAGTTTTAGATGATAAAAATTACTTAGCTTTATCAGGTGAAATTGGAAATATATTATTTATAGAAAAAGATTTTTGCAATCATCCTATGAAGAATAAAAATCTATTAGAACTTTTAAAAAATTCTAATAAAATGAAAATGTCAAATAAATATTACGAAGAAGCAAAAGAAACTTTTATTATAGAGTATAAGGGTAGTGATTATATTTTAAATTATCATAAATTTAATAATTTAAATCATATTAGATATAACAATTATTACAATATAACTTTTATTGATATTTTAGATATGGTATCTAATGTAATTTATCAACCATATTCAGAAAAAACTCTTAATAGATGTAATAAATTTAAAATTTTTGGTTGTGAAATAAATTTAAAAAAAACATGGCAAATTTTAGATTAGATTTAAATGGTGATTTTATAAATATTAGCATTATATAGACAAAAATAAATCTCATAACAAAGTAATTATAAAACTTCTAATTCCTATTTCAAATTCCTTAAAAAATTATGAGAATTTGAAATAGGAATTAGAAATATTTTAATAAGTATAAAATTATTTTAAATTGATAGTTGATATAATCAATAAATTTTAAAATTAAGGAGAAACAATGGCTTTTAAGAACGCAATAGTTACAAAAGAACTTGATGAAAAATACAAAATGACAGATATTTTTTGCAATTATACAGATAGCTTATACTATAAGCAAAATCGTATGTTGCCTGATGAAAAAAGAATAGTAATAGATGAAGAATTAGATTGTTTTATAATGCAAGCTTATAATTTTTTAGACCCTGAATTAGAGCGAGCAAGACTTAGCAAAGGCTTGTGGGTTTTATATTATAAAGGTAATTTGATTGAAGTTATACTTGATTATGATTTTGATATAACAATAAATGGTGTTTTATATGATAAAGTTTGGAGTATTTTTGATATTAAAAACAATGAATTATTAAGCGAAAAAGAAGTAATAAATCTTCTTAAAGAAATATTAGATGTTTATAATCTTTCTGGTGCTTGGGAAACAATTGACGGCTATAAAGTATATGTAATAGATGAAATAATAAAAGAATAATCATTTAATATATGCAAAGAGATTATGATAAAGAGCCGGTAATTATCAAGGATATTAATACATTTTTTGATTTTTTACCTGCTTTTGTTTGTATGATAATAAGTTATATTGCATATTTTCTAACAGATAATCCTAGCGCTTCACTTCATAGAAATGTTTTTATAATTATGCCATTTTTAGCACTACCTTACATAAGACCTTTTGTAAAGTGTAAAAGAGAAATCATAATTACTAAAAATACCATTAATTATCTAAATAATGGCGAAGTTTTAGAAAGTTATATAAGCCTTTTAAGATATACAAAAGCTTTTCGGTAGTTCATTAGCAAAACCCCATGAAGTAATTCAAATTTTATGGCTTTTTTTATTGCCTGCTACTATCTTGCAATACTTTATAAATTTTATTCTTAAATTATTTTATTATATATTTACGCTTAAACTAAAACACTATAAGGTAATGGACTCGGTAATTTTATTGCAAGATGAAAAGATTATAAATATCTTAAGCATTGAAAAATATCACGAGCTTGAAAAGTATTTTAAAGATAATCATAATATCAATATAAAAGAGCTTAAAATTTATTTTCATAAATATGGTTATATTTATGAAAAACTTTAATTTCAAATTCCTATTTCAAATTCTTTTTGTTTTATTTATTTTTTGTAAAATTGTAATATCTTTGTAATAAATTTTCTAAATTCGCTCCATTTTTCACAAAAAATTCACATAGGTTTTTTAAGATTTAATAAATCAATTTAAGGAGAAGTTATGAAAACAAAATTAAGTTTTATACTTTTATTATCATCAGCTGTATTTGCAATTGACCCAAGTGTAGCAAAGATAAAATCAGCCACCGGACAAGAGCCAAAAGTAGTTCCTTGGGTAGTGCCAAGTGCTATGGATGATGATGGATATTTAGATGAGAGCAAATTGCCAAAGGGTTCAAAATACATTGAAGCTGTAATCTTAGGTAATAAAATAATGAATGAAACTTCGTATTACATAGGACCAAAAGCAAAAGATGAGAGCAAAAGATATGCAGGAAACAACCTATCTTGCAGTAGTTGTCATGCAGCAGGTGGAACCGTGCCTTATGAAGCTGGATATGTAGGCATTTATGCTAGATTTCCACAATATTTAGCAAGAGGCGATCAAATCGCAACTATTGAAAATAGAATAAATGGCTGTATGGAACGCTCTATGAATGGTAAGCCACTACCTATTAATTCGCCTGAGATGAAAGCAATGGTAACTTATATGCACTATTTAAGCCAAGGTGTTCCTGTTGGTGCTAAGGTTGAAGGGCAAGGACTTACTAAAATAAAATTATTAAATAGAGCAGCAGACCCTAAAAAAGGTAAAGCTATCTATGAAGACAAATGCTCAGCCTGTCATGGTGAAAACGGAGAGGGTGTTGTAAATGATGAGCAAAGGGGTGGATATTATGTATATCCTGCACTTTGGGGAGATGATAGTTATAATACTGGTGCTGGTATGTATAGATTAATAAAAGCTGCTCAGTATATTAAAGGCAATATGCCAAAAGGCGATGCAACTTTAAGCGATGAAGAAGCCTTTGATGTAGCATCATATATTAATTCAAAACAAAGACCTATAAAGGCTAATCGTGAAGCTGATTTTCCTGATAGAAGAACAAAGCCACTTGATATGGATGTGCCACCTTATGATGATGATTTTGATGTAAATGAGCATAGATTTGGACCATATATTGAAATGGGTAAGGTAAGTAAAGCGAAATGATATTAAAGGAATTTCTTCATTGAAATTCCTTAAAACTGCAAAGAATTTGAATTCGGAAATTAATTTTCTAAATTACTTTTCAAAAATTGATGAAAATCAAAATTAATTTTTAAAACTTTTTTTACAATGCAAAATAAAAAAGGAGAAAAAATGTTTGATTTTAAATCTTGGAAAAAAGTAAGTTTAGCAAATGCTACTGTTGAGTTTTATGAAAATGATGAATATTTAGCATTTGATAGTAGTAAATGTATGCCGCCTGAGCCTATGATAAATGCAAGAGTAGGACTTAATAGCTTAAAGCCAAATCAAAAATTAATCATGCTAAATCACAAAAATCCATTAGGATTACTTCCTAGCGTTAAACCTTATTATGAGATTGAAACTACTCAAAAAGATGGCTTATTTTGGCTAGTTTTTACAAAAATTAAAGAGCATGATAATTTTGATGAAGCTTGTAAAGACCATCCTTAAGGATTAATTATGTTAAACGCTTTTGCTCCACCATTTAAAGTGGTGGCGATTTATTTTATAATGGCATTTTGCTATTTGTTTGCTTTAATATTTTTGTTTTCTTATGCGAATGATGATTTTTATTCTTATTCATTTAAGGCATTTTTGCATTGTTTTTTCGCTGGATTTAGTTTAAATATAATAATAGGAAGCTTGTATCAGCTAAGCTCAGTAATTTATGAAAAAGCATTTATCGGCATAAAGGGCGTATTTATGATAGCCTTAGCAACAAATATAAGCCTAGCTTGTATGATTTATGCTTTTATTACTTTAAATTATGAATTATTAAAAGTATGCGTAATTTTAGTAGTTTTATGTGTTTTTTATTTTATTATTTTATTTAAATTATCATTTTTTGACTTTAAAAATATAGCTAAAAGTGCCTTGTTTTTAGGTGTTTTGTTTTTAGCTTTAGGTTTAATTTGTGCGGTTTTTTTAGTATTTATTATAAATGGCTCAATCGCTTTAGAATATGAATTGTTTTTAAATTTGCATATTTATTTTATGCTTGGCTTTGTTTTGTTTATTTGCATTGGAGCAGCTAGCGTTCTTTTGCCTATGTTTGCACTAACTCATAAACATAAAAATTATTTATTATGGCTTAGTTTTATTTCTTATTTTTTTGCATTTTTTAATAAATTTATAGCTGTTTTTTCATTTTTAGCCTTTGTTTTGTGGTGCTTGTATATTTTGTATTTAAGGACTAGAAAGGCTAAGGATTATTGGAATTTAAATATCGTTTTTGCAAGTGTTGGGGCAATTTTGGCTTCGTATGAATTTGTTTTAAATGATTTTGCGATGACTTTAAGATTATTAATATTTTCTTGTATTTTGCCATTTATTATCGCTCATGTTTATAAGATTTTGCCTTTTTTGATTTGGTATCACTTCATTTCAAAGCTAATTGGCAAATGCAAAGTCCCTTTATTAAGCGATATGGTTTTAGGCAAGGTAGCGTATTTTACTATGTTTATTAATATTGCTTTAGTTTTTAGTCTTTATTTTAAGCCTTTAGTTTATTTATATATAGCTTTATTAATAGGGCTTTTTATTAATGTGATTAATTTTTTTACTTATATAAGGAGATTTAAATGAAAAAGCAAATAATTGATGCAATTAGCAGTGTAATTGATCCTGAAGTTGGCTTTGATATTTTGGCTTTAGGGCTTATTTATGATATAAAATTAAGTGATAATAAATGCGAAATCACAATGACTTTATCAACCAAATCATGCCCTATGCATGATTTATTAATAACTTGGGTTAAAAATGCCGTTAGTAAAGTAGTAGAAAATGTAGAAATCAATCTAGTTTTTGAGCCTGCTTGGAGTATTGAAATGGCTAGTGATGAGGTTAAAAAGGCTTTAAGTTTTTAATATAAATTACAAAGAATTTGAATTCGGAATTAGACTTTTAATTCCTATTTTAAATTCTTGTGTTTTTGCTTAAATATTTGTGCTTTTATATTTTTGTTCGTGTTTATTTAAAAATTCTTTCATATTTGAGACTTCGCAAGTAAATCTTCCTAAACTAGCATCAGAGCGAATTACTCTATGGCAAGGTAGAATGATTAAATAAGGATTTTTTGATAAGGCAGTTCCAACTGCTCTATAAGCTTTAGAATCTATTCTAAAGGCTAATTCTTTATAACTTATTGTTGTTGCATAAGGTATGTTTTTTAATTCATTTAATACATTTTGACTAAATGCTGAGAATTTACTTAAATCTAGCTTGATATTTGAGAAATCATATTTTTTACCATTAAAATAATTTTGCAATTCATCTTTTGCTAGCTTAGTAATATGATTTGGTTTATCTTTTAGGCTTTTTAGATTTGTAATATCAATAGAGATTAAGCATTCATCATTAGCTTTTATTAATATTACAAAATCTTTTAATTTTAGTGTTTGAATATACATTAAGAGCCAAAGCCACTACTTTTAGTAGAGCTACTACTTCCGCTGTTTTTGAAAAAGCCACTACTTTTATTAGCACTAGTTGCGGTTGTGCTTTTAAAGCTATTTACGCTTCTTTGATAAGCGCTTGGGTTTTGATAATGAGTAGCTTTGTTTGCATTAAAATGCGAATTGCCAAATAATTTATTTCCTATCCAAGATCCTATGATTGCACCTGCAACAGAGCTAAGTAAAACTTCTCCTAATGAATGATTTGAGCTTATGCTTTCATTTGTTAGTGAGCTTTTTCCAGCTTCAATTTTAGCATTCTCAGCTTTTATTAGCTCATCCATTTCAGCCTTAGTTAAAACTCTTTCATTTCCATTGAGCTCTTTTAAAACAACTCTTGTTTCATCGCTTGGGAATTCATCTTTAATTCTATATTGTTTAGGCGCATATTCTTCTATGATTAAAAACGAACCTTGAGCCTTGTTTTGACTTTGTTCTTCACCGCCACAAGCACTAAGTAATGCACCAGCACTAATTGCTGCAAAGGTTGCTTTATAGCTTAGATTACTTAAATTCTTAAACATATATCCTCCTAAATCTTTGATAGTTTTTTGTTTCTTATGAAAACTTGATTATTTTCTAGCTTTATTCTTTTGCTTTTAAAAAGTCTTGATATTAAATATTTTTTGATTTTTTCACGCTTTTTTTTCTTAAATTTTAATAAATATTCATCTATTAAAATCCATTTTGCTTTTATAATTACTGGTAGATTAACTTTATTTTTTAATTCTTCGTTTTCTTTTCTTAATTCTTCGTTGCTAATTTTTAAAATTCTAATTTGCTCTAACAACTCATCTTTAATAGCTACGCTATTTTGTTCTTGCTCTATTATTACATAAGTTTTGTTATCTTCTTTGATTGATTTTAATGAGCCTCTTCTAATTCTATTATAAATGGCTTCTTTGCTTATATTTAGATATTTTGCAGCGTCTTTTACTAAAAGTTTCATTACTAACCTTTAAAAAGGGGCGAACCCCTTTTTATTAAAGCTTTGCTTCGTAGTGTCTTAACATATATAGGCGTTTTAGCATTTTCTTTCTAGCTGAAATTTTTTGCTTTTTGCGAATTTCAGTCATAGGTTCAAAAAAGCGTCTTGCTCTAACTTCTGTTACGATTAGGTTACGATCAGTTTGCTTTTTAAATCTGCGATAAGCCTCGTCAAAAGATTCGTTATTATGAACTTTAATCCCTGGCACGGCAATCACTTCCTTTCGTTGTAAAATTAAAAAATGCTAATTTATAAAAAAATTGTAAATAAACAAAATTATTTTTAATTTAATATTCTTAACTTTAAAAGACTAGAATTATCTTAAACTTACAAATTAAGTTAAATTTAAGGAGAGATTATGCTAAGAATTACTAATTATTTTAAAAAACGCGTAGTTTTTTATGCTATTTTAACCTGTATTATCTTCATTACTCCTTTTATAAGGATTAATGGTAATCACCTTTTTTTATTAAGTTTTGATAAGAAAATGCTTAATTTATTCTTTGTATCTTTTAATACAAATGAACTTTATTTAATGCCTTTTTTACTTATTATGATGTTTGTTTTTATATTTTTTATTACAAATCTTTTAGGTAGAGTTTGGTGTGCTTGGAGCTGTCCTCAAACAATATTTAGAGTAATTTTTAGAGATTTAATACAAACAAAAATATTTAAACTTTATGGTGGAAGAAAAAATAAGCAAAATAATGCAAGAGATAAAATATTTGCTAAGATTTTTAGCGTTGCATTGTTTTATCCTATTAGCATAATTGCAGCTAGTAACTTCTTATGGTATTTTATACCGCCTGAAGATTTCTTTGCTTATATAAAAGAGCCAAGCGAACACTTAATATTAATCGGTATTTTATTCTTTTTATCTTTATTTATTACTTTTGATATTACTTATATTAAAGAGAATTTTTGTGCTTATATTTGCCCTTATGCAAGAATTCAAAGTGTAATGTTTGATAATGATACAAAAAGCGTTATATATGATGAAAGTCGTGGCGGAATAATCTATAAAGATGGCTTAAAAGTTAGCAAAAAACCTGTGGGTGGAGAGTGTATAGGTTGTGAAGCTTGTGTTAAGGTATGTCCAACTCATATTGATATTAGAAAAGGAATGCAACTTGATTGTATAAATTGTCTTGAGTGTGCTGATGCATGTTCTAGTGTTCAAGCTAGATTTAATCGCCCTTCATTAATATCATGGTCTAGCACAAAAGAGATTAAGACTAAAGAAAAATATAATCTTTTAAGACCTAGAACTATTATTTATGTTGTTGTGTTAATTGCTATGTTTATTGGTTTAGTATATAAAGCAGAACATAAAGAAACAATGCTTTTAAATATAAATAGAACAACAGAGCTTTATAGTTTAGAAGATGATGGAAAAATTGTAAATAATGCTTATTTAGTTTTATTTCATAATACTAGCGATAAAGACCATAGATTTTATATCCAATCACTTGATGATGATATAAAAGTAATAAAGCCAAAGAAAGATTTTAGAGTAAAAGCTGGTGAAAAAGTAAAACAAATAGTTGTTTTAAGTAGCGAAAATAAAAAAGTTAAAAAACACCACAAACATATCAAGCTAAAAGCTTATGCCTTAGATGATGAAAAAGTATTTACTATACAAGATACAATATTTATTTATCCTAAGGAGAAAAAATGGAAGGAAAAGAAGAAGTAATCTTGAAAGTAGCCCTTGAACTATTTTTAGAGAAGGGCTACGAAAATACAAGTTTAAACGATATAGTTAAAATTACTGGCGGCTCACTTGCTACAATTTATAAAAAATTTGAAAATAAAAACAATCTATTTTTAAAAGCTTTAAAATTTAGAGCAGACACAAGGCTTGATAATCTAAAGGATATAATCGCTTCAAAAATACATTTAGATTTACCTGAATTTTTAGAAGTTTTTGGTAATGAGTATTGTAATTTTTTCGTAGGCGAGGATAATGCTAAGTTTTTAAGGCTTGTGCTTGAGAGAACTTATAAAGATGTAATTGTGAAAAGAGAATGTGCAAAGGCTGATAAAGATGTGATTGTTAGATTTTTGTGCATGGTATTTGAGCAAAAAATAGATAAAAAGGTTTTAGAAGAAATTAGTGCTTATGATTTAGCTAATTTGTATTGTTCTATGATTAGAAGTAATAAAATATTTGATTTGATTTTTAATTCAAAAGAAACATTTTCAAAAGCTGAATTAAGTGAGCATGTAAAAAATGTAAATATATTATTTTTACGAGCTATTAGGTAATTTCATTTACTTTAATGTAATTATAATTACATTTTAAATCATAACAAGGAAATTTTATGAAGAAAATTATTAAATTAAGTCTTGTTGCAAGTATGTTATTTTTCGCAGCTTGTGGTGAAAACAAAGAACAAAAAAAGCAAGAAATGCCACCATCAATAGTTGATGTAAAAAAGATAGGTTTAGAAGATGCTAGTATTTACTATGAATATGCAGCAAAACTTGAAGCAAGTAAGGATGTAGTTGTTTTGCCTAAAGTTTCTGGCGAGATTAAAGAAATACTTTTTAAAGATGGCGATTTTGTAAAAAAAGGAACTATATTATATAAAATTGATGATGAGCAATATAAAGCAAATTTAGATTTAGCTTTAGCTGATATTAGTGTTGCTCGTGCAAACTATGAGAATGCAAGTGCTGATTTTAATAGAACCAAAGATTTATACAATAAAAAAGCAGTATCTAAAAAGGAATTTGATGCAAAAGAAGCAGCGTATAAGAGTGCAAAAGCAAGTTTAAATAAAGCAAACGCATCTTATAAACTAGCTAAATTAAATTATGATTATACAAGCGTAAAAGCTCCTTTTGATGGATATTTACAAGCATCATTGATTGATATAGGAAGTTATGCAGTAGCAAATAATACAAAGCTAGTTCAAATAGTAGATCAAGATAATTTAAAAGCAACATTTTTTATATCAGATACAAATATGGAACAAATCAAAAGAAATAATAACGATTTAAAAAAAGCTAAAGCAAGTTTTATTTTAAATGGCAAAACTTATGAAGGCGAAGTTGAGTTTGTATCAAATTATAATGAATTAGCAAGCACAAAAGCTTATGCGGTATTTAAGAATTTAAATCAGGAATTAAGCGCAGGAACTTTCGTAAGCTTAAAGCTTAGCGAAATTACTCAAGCAAATTCTTTAGTAATTAGTAAAGAAAATTTATTACAAGATATAGATGGTTACTATGTATTTATAAAAGACAAAAATACTGCAAAACAAATTCATGTTAAAGCTATTTTTGATGATGAAAAAATAGCAGTAATTGATGCTAGCAATAGTAGTTTAAAAGTTGATGATGAACTTATTTTAAATAACTATAAGAAGATTTATCCAGGTGCAAAAGTTGCTACAAAAGCAGAATTTGGTGCAATGATGCAAAAACAAGCTTCAAAAGAGCCAACTAAGGAATAAAAATGTTTTCTAAATTTTTTATTTATAGACCTGTTTTTGCGATAGTTGTCTCAATCATTATAACTATTGCCGGTATTTTAGGAATGAAAGGCTTGCCTATTGAAGAATATCCTAATGTTACTTCTCCTACAATTAAAGTAAGCGCAAGTTATTCAGGTGTTGATGCAGCTACCTTATCTCAAAATGTAGCAAGTATACTTGAAGATGCAATAAATGGCGTTGAAGATATGATATATATAACTTCAAGTTCAAGCTCAAGTGGTTTGATGCTAATGAACGTGTATTTTAAAGTTGGAACAGACCCTTCACAAGCGTTAATTGATGTAAATAATAGAGTTCAAAGTGTTTCAGCTAAAATGCCAGAAGAAGTTAAAAAATTAGGCGTTAATGTTAGTGAATCAAGCTCTAGTATTTTAGCTGTTGTTAGTATTTATTCTCCTGATGAGAGTCGTGATGAGATTTATCTTAGCAACTATGCTACATTAAATATTGCTGATGAATTAAGTAGAATTGATGGTGTTGGCGATGTTAGCGTAGTTGGTTCTAAAGATTATTCAATGAGAATATGGTTAGACTCTCGTAAATTAAATAAATACGACTTAACACCTGCAGCAGTAAGTGCTGCTATAAGAGAGCAAAACTCACAATATCCAACAGGAAGCATGGGTGATTTACCTTTAAAAGAAGTAAGCCCATTTGTGTATTCAATGAGTGCGAAAGGAAAATTAAGCAAAGTTAGTGATTTTGAAAATATCATAATCAAAGCACTTCCTAATGGAAATATTTTATATTTAAAAGATATAGCTAGAGTAGAAATTGGTTCTAAAAACTACGGCTTTACCGGTCTTAATAATGGTAAAAAAATGGTTCCATTAATGATTAATCTAAAATCAGGTGCAAACGCAATTGCAGTAGCACAAGCTGTAAATGATAAATTAAAAGAACTAAGTGCATTCTTTCCTAGTGGTATTGCTTATGATATGCCTTATGATACAACCGAGTTTGTTAAGGATAGTATTAATGAAGTTGTTCAAACTTTCGTTGAAGCAATTTTACTTGTTTTAATAGTTATGTATATGTTCTTAAAAAACCTTCGTGCAACTATTATTCCACTAATTGCAGTTCCTGTATCACTACTTGGAACTTTTGCGTTTTTATATCTTTTTGGTTTTACAATAAACTTAATTACGCTTTTTGCGCTAGTTCTTGCCATAGGAATTGTTGTTGATGATGCTATTGTTGTGGTTGAAAACGTTGAGCGTGTGTTTAGAAGTGGAATTACTAAAGATGTAAGAGAAGCTACAAAAATAGCAATGGATGAAGTAACTGGCCCTGTTATTTCTATTGTTTTGGTTTTAAGTGCTGTATTTATTCCTGTTTCATTTTTAGATGGTTTCGTTGGACAAATCCAAAGACAATTTGCAATTACTCTTGTAATTTCAGTTTGTATTTCAGGTTTTGTTGCATTAACTCTAACTCCTGCTTTATGCGGATTATTGTTAAAAGATCATGAAGATAAGCCGTTTTATTTAGTTAAAAAATTTAATGACTTTTTTGACTGGAGTACTGGGCTATTTGGAGCAGCAGTGGCAAAAGTTTTACGCCATATAATTCCTAGCTTAATAGTTGTAGCGATATTCTTTTATGGGATTTTTGCACTACTTAAGATTATTCCAAGTTCGCTTGTTCCTAGTGAAGATAAGGGTGCTATTTTAGTTTTATCACAATTAAAATCAGCAAGTTCGTTAGAAAAAACAATTAATTTCAATAATAAAATTTACAATATGGTTAAGGAAAATCCTGCAGTAGAAAGTATGATTTCTCTTAATGGTTTTGATGTTGAAAGCTCTGCATTATCTACAAGTGCAGGAATTTCATTTATTACTTTAAAAGATTTTAAAGATAGAAAAGATTTAGGTATTAATGGAGATAGTCAAAACTTAGCAAATACTTGGATGAAAAATATGTGGCTTGACCCTGATGGATTTGCGTTTTTCTTAAACCCACCACCGATTATGGGCTTATCACTTACTGGTGGTTTTGAAATGTATGTGCAAAATAAATCAGGTAAAAGCTATGAAGAAATTAAAAAGGATATAGATGTTTTACTTGCAGAAGCTTCAAAAAGACCTGAATTAACACAAGCAAGAACAACTCTAAGCACTGATTATCCTGAGCTAAAAGTAAGCGTTGATGAGAAAAAAGCTAAAATTTTAGGTCTTAGTTTAAGTGATATATATACTAACTTAAATTTAATTTTTGGCTCTGTTTATGTTAATGATTTTACAGCCTTAGGTAAGAACTTCCAAGTTAATGTAAGAGGTGATGAAGATTTTAGAAATAAAAAATCAAGCCTTGAAAATATTTATGTAAAAAATAATGAAGGAAATAGTATTTCTTTAGCAAGTGTGGTTGATATTAAGCCTAGTGTTGCACCATTTTCAGTAACTAGATTTAATCTCTTCCCTGCTGTAAAAGTTACAGCAAGTCCAGCTGCAGGCTATACGAGTGGTGATGCAATCGCAGCAATTGTTGATGTATTTAATAAGACTATGAATAAAGATGAATATTCTTATGCTTGGGCAGGAAGTTCTTATGAAGAAGTAAATTCTAGTGGTTCAGGCTCAACTGCTTTTGCTTTAGGAATGGTGTTTGTATTCTTAATTCTTGCAGCTCAATATGAAAGATGGTTAATGCCTTTAGCAGTAATTACTGCAGTTCCTTTTGCTGTATTTGGTTCACTTGCTGCAACTTATTTAAGGGGCATAGATAACGATATATATTTTCAAATAGGTCTATTATTATTAATAGGTCTTAGTGCAAAAAATGCTATATTAATAGTTGAGTTTGCTATGGAAGAAAAATATAAGCATGGTTTAAATACAAAAGATGCAGCTATTAAAGCAGCTAAACTTAGATTTAGACCTATTATTATGACTTCTTTAGCATTTGGTATAGGAATATTGCCTTTAGTATTTAGTGAAGGCTCAGGAAGTGCTGCAAGACACGCACTAAGCACTGGGCTTGTTGGTGGAATTATTGTAGCTTCAAGTGTATCTATTTTATTTGTTCCGTTATTCTTCTATATGCTTGAAAGTTTTAATGATTTCTTGAAGAGAAAAAAAGGAAAAACAAATGAATAAAATTATTATAAGCAGCTTTGCTGCTTTATTTTTAATATCTTGCTCTAGTGTAAATAATTATGAGTTAAAAACTCCAAATAATTTAGACACTCAAACAAAATTTGAGATAAAAAATTGGAGAGCTTTAGGAAAAGATGATAATTTAAATCGCTTGATAGAAATAGCAATGGAAAATAACGAAGATGTTAAAATGGCTTTAAATAATCTTTTAATCGCTGAATCAAACCTTGTTAGTGCAGGAATTAAAAGAGAGCCTAGCGTTAATTTAAGCTTAAATGCAAATGAAAGAATTGCTAATAATTCAAAACCTATTTACGGGCATACTTTAGGGCTTAATTTATCTTATGAAATTGATTTATTAAATAAGCTTGGTAAAGCAAAAGAAAATGCTTTATTTAGTGCAAATATAAGTGAAATTGATGTAGAAAGCACTTATCAAACAATAGGTTTTAGCATTGCTAATCTTTATTATAAAATCGTTGCAACAAATAAAAAAATTGAGATTTTAGAAGACTTTGTAAAAAGCTATGAAAAGACTTTAAAACTAAAAGAAGAGCAATATAAATTAGGCTTTATTACAAAATCAGTTCTTTTGCAAACAAAAGAGCAAGCTAGCTTAAATCAAACAAAATTAAGAAGCTTAAAGCTTGAGCGTGATTTATATGAAAGCTCTTTAAATATTTTAGTTTATGGTCTAAATCAACAAAAAGAAGAAATCAAATACGCAAATGATTTATTAGATGATTTTGTTATGCCAAAATCAGTTCCTAGCTCAGTGATGACAAATCGCCCTGATATTGCAAAAGCAATTTTGAATGTAAAAATAGCTCATAATAATGCAAAAATTGCTTGGGATAATTTCTTTCCTACATTTACAATAGGAGCAGGAATTAGCACAAGTGGAGATACTCATAAGGTATTTTCAGATCCAATAGGCACAATCAGTGCAAATCTTTTACAGCCTTTATTTAATTTAGGCGAAACAGATGAGCAAGTAATTAGAGCTAATTTATCTCAAGATAATGCGGTTTTAACTTATGAAAAGGTTGTAAAAACAGCATTAAAAGAAATTGAAGATGCGATTTTACAATACAATAACGCAGAATTAAAACTAAAAGATTATGACGCAATTATTAAGCTTGAAGAAGAAATTTATGAGTTTAATAAGCTTAAATTTAGTGAAGGAGAAATAAGCTTTTTAGAATTCTTAGATAGCGAAAGAGCCTTACAAAATAGCTTAATGGAGCAAATAGATTTAAGACTAGGCAAAATTACTGCTGGAATTGATGCTTATAAAGCTATTGGAGTAAGAGAGCTTGAGTTTAGGAAATGATTTTTATATGAGCCTAGCCTTAAAAGAGGCTTGGAAATATCAATTTTTAACCTATCCAAATCCTGCCGTAGGATGTCTAGTCTTAGATAAATACGGCAAGATTTTATCTATTAAAGCACATAAAGCCGCTGGCACATTTCACGCTGAAAGGCTTTGCGTTAATGAAATACTTGAAAATTATGGAAAAGACGCATTAAAAGATAGTACTTTTTATGTTACCTTAGAGCCTTGTAGTAAGCAAGGTCGCACTCCACCTTGTCATGAATTACTTATAAAATATGGTGTTAAAGAAGTCTTTATTGGCTCAAGTGATGAGAGTCAAAACGGAATAAATGAGCTTAGAAAATCAGGTATAAATGTGGTTTTAGGCGTATTAAAAGATGAGTGTGATGAGCTTATAAAACCATTTAAATTTTGGCTTAAAAATGAGCCTTTTGTTTTATTTAAACTTGCAATTAATCTTAATTTTAATAATGAAGGCTCAATCAGTAATGAATATTTAAGAGCTTATTTTCATGAAATTCGCTCAAAGCTTGATACTTTAATAATTTGTGGAAATACTTTAAGGTTTGATAATCCTATGCTTGATGCAAGATTTTCAACTAGTAAAAAAGCTCCTAATTTATTAATATTCTCAAAACATTTTCAAAATCCAAATTCCGAATTCAAATTCCTTAATATTTTTAAAGCAAATAGAAGCGTAGAATTTGGCAAAAACCCTTTAAATCTAAAAGAAGAATTAAAAGCAAAAAATATAAAATTTGCGATGATAGAAGGCGGCTTTAATGCCTTAGAGCTTTTTAAAAATCAAATAGATTGGTTATTTTTACAACAAGGAAATTCTACCTATAATAATTCAAGTGATTTTAAGCTAAGTTTAAGCCCTATTTATCAAAGTACTACAAAAGATTTTTATAATAAGCCCCACGAATTTCAGCAATTCGGATTTTATGAAATAAGGAAATAAATGTTAGAAAAGTATTTTGAGAAATTTCTAGTTAATTCTAGATTTATTACAATTTTACCTGTAATTTTTGGTCTTTTAGGTGCTTTTATATTGTTTTTTATAGCTAGTTTTGATGTTTATAAGGTTATAAAAATCGCATATTCTTATTATTTTCAAAAAGCTGATTTAGACATTCACGAAGAAGCTGTTAGTATGATAGTTGGAGCTGTTGATTTATATTTAATGGCTTTGGTATTTTATATATTTTCTTTTGGAATATATGAGCTTTTTATTAGCGATGTTGAAGAGTTTAAGCAATATAAACAAAGTAAAGTTTTAGAAGTGCATAGCTTAGATGAGCTAAAGGACAAGCTTGGTAAGGTTATTGTTATGGTTTTGGTTGTTAATTTCTTCCAACACGCATTAAACCTTAAGTTTAATTCAAGTATTGATATGCTATATCTAGCTATCGGCATTATGTGTATTTGCTTAGGATTATGGGCTTTACACAAGAGCGATCATAAAGAGAATAAAAAAGAGCACTAAGGAGCAAAAATGATTTTTATAGATACTTGTTTTGGTAAAAAAAGTGATGTTATGCCTATATGGATGATGCGTCAAGCAGGCAGATACCTAGCTGAATATAAAGCTACTAGGGCAAAAGCAGGAGATTTTTTAAGCCTTTGTAAAGATTATAAATTAGCAAGCGAAGTTACACTTCAGCCTGTTGATATTTTAGACTTTGATGCGGCTATTATATTTTCAGATATTTTGGTTGTGCCACTTGAAATGGGCTTGCCACTACGCTTTGCTGCGGGTGAAGGTCCTATTTTTGATGAGATTATTTCAAATAGCGATGATGTAGCAAGACTTGATATAAAAGCAGCCGCTAAGCTTAATTATGTTTATGATGCTATAAAACTAACTCGTGAAAAATTAGCCCCTAATAAAGCTTTAATAGGATTTTGTGGAGCACCTTGGACGCTTGCAACTTATATGATAGAAGGGCAAGGCTCAAAAACTTATGCAAAAAGTAAAAAAATGCTTTATCAAGAACCAGAATTAATGCATAAATTATTAGCAAAAATAACTCATGTTTTAAAAGAATATTGCGAAAATCAAATAAAAGCAGGAGCGAATGCTATTCAGATTTTTGATAGTTGGGCGAATGCGCTTGAACCTAGTGCGTATTTAGAATTTTCTTGGAAATATATAAGCGAACTAGCTGAATATTTAAAGACAAAATATCCACATATTGCAATAATAGCATTCCCTAAAGGTGTAGGTGGATTTATTGAATGTCTTGAGGCAAAAATTGATGTTTTAGGCGTTGATTGGAGCACACCACTTCAAGTAGCATTAAAAACTCCTTATGTATTACAAGGTAATCTTGAGCCTTGTAGATTATATAGCAAGCAAGCTATTAAAGATGGTGTAAGCATTATTAAAGAATTAGTAAAAGATAAAGCTCATATATTTAACCTTGGGCATGGAATTTTACCTGATATTCCTGTAGAAAATGTAAGATACCTAATAGAGTGCGTAAGAAATGCTTAGTCTAATTTCACTAGGCGGAACAATTTCTATGCTAAGCAGTGGCGAGGGAGCAATCCCTAGCCTAAATGCAAATGATTTAACAAATTCTTTTAAAGACATAAACGCAATTACATTTAGCAATATTTCAAGTCCAAATATTACTTTTTCTATGCTTTTAGAAGTTTTAGTATTAGCAAAAGAAGAAATCAAAAAAGGCTCTCGTGCAGTAATAATCACGCAAGGAACTGATACGCTTGAAGAAAGTGCGTTTTTTTGCAATCTTTTTTGGGATTTAGATGAGCCTTTGATTTTTACGGGTGCTATGAAAAATCCTAGCGAATTAGGAAGTGATTATTTAGCAAATATTAATAGTGCAATAATCTTAGCAAATAGCGATTTGGCAAAAGGTTTAGGAGTTTTATGTGTATTAAACGAAAGTGTTCATTCAGCTAATTTTATTCATAAAAGCAATACCTTTAGCTTAGAGACATTTACAAGCTTTAATCGTGGTTTGGTAGGAGAAATTAAAGAAGATAGATTTTATTTATTTAATAATTTTTATAAGCGTTTAAAACTAGAACTTCCAAAAAAAATAAACAAAAAAGTAGCCTTACTAAAAATGTGCCTTGATTATGATGATGATTTGCTTAAATTTGCTAGTGATAATTACGATGGCATAGTACTTAGTGGTTATGGAGCAGGGCATGTAATGGCTAAAAATATGCCGTGTATAAAAAATATCAAAAAGCCTATAATTATGACAAGTAGATGTGAAAGTGGCAAAACGGGGCTTAAAACTTATGGCTACGCTGGAGCTGAAATAGATTTAGCTAAAAACGGCGTAATTATGAGCGAATATTTAAGCGATGTAAAGGCTAGAATTTTACTTTTAGTAGCACTTAGTTTAGGGTTTAATAAAGACCAAATACAAGATTTAATAAAACAATTTAATTAAACTAAGAATTTGAAATAACAATTCAAATTCTTAATATCTTACTTAAAGCTTTTTTATAAATGAATAAAGAATTTGAAATAGGAATTTAAAACAATATTTTATATAAATTAAAATCTTAATTCCTATTTCAAATTCTGTTATTTTTATTTATATAAAAGATTAAAATTATCTTAAATTGAATATATCTACAATTAAAATTAAAGATTTAATCAAAATTTGTGTAAATTTTACACATAATTCAGAAAATTTTAAGCTTGGGGGGGGGTAAAATTAGTATTCAATTTCAAAATTAAAGGAACTCTCAATGAAACTTTCGCACAAAATTTCATTATCTACTGCAAGTTTATTTGTTGTTTTACTTTTAGTATTGTCTTATCTAGAAAGCAATAAAACTGAAAGTATAATTATAAGCAATTATGATTCTTCAATTGCTGGGGATTTAAAGTTAAGAAATGCTTATATTGATGAGTATATTAAAACTCGTATAGAGCAGATTGAAAAAATTGCAAAAACTTTTGAAGAGGCTAATGATTTAAGTCCAGAATTTATTCAAAAAATCATTTCAAATGATAATAAAATATTAGATTTTCAAGGACTTTTCATAGGTCTTGCAAATGGTGATGTTTATAAGGCTGAACCAGATTTAAGCTTTAGATTAATTCCTAATTTTGATGGAAGAACTAGAGCTTGGTTTAAAGAAGCTAATGAATTAAGAAGAGCAAGTAACTCATCAATTTATAAAGATGTTTCAAGTGGCAAACAAGCTACAACTATTTTTGCTCCAGTATTTATAAATAATGAAATTGCAGCTGTAATTGGTGGAAATATATTAATCAATGACTTTAGCGATATTATCACAAGTATTAAATCAAATAAAGATATTAGCACTTTAATTCTTGATAAAAACAATGAAATAATTGCTAGTGAAAATACGAAAGAATTAGGCAAGCCAGAGTGGTTAAATGGGTTAAATCAAGAACTTAATAAGCTTAAATCTAATAGTAATTTAAATCATATTAGATTTATAAAAGATAATCAAGAATATTTGGCTTATTGTATAGTTAATGATTTAAGTGGTTTTAGTATATGCACGATAATTTTAGAAAGTGCTATAACAAAATCGGTTGCAGATGCTAGACATTCTACTTTGATTAGTTTTTTAATATTTTTGATTATTATGGTTGGATTTTTAACATATACTATTAATTTTTATTTAAAACCTTTATCAAAAATAACCTTAGGTTTAAATGAATTTTTTGATTTTTTAAATCATGAAAAAGAGGATGCAAATAAAATTAATTTATATTCTAAAGATGAATTTGGTTCTATGGCTAAAGCAATCAATGAAAACATTGAAAAAACAAAGCAATCATTATTAAAAGATGAAG